>JALNXV010000464.1 GCA_023230175.1 Candidatus Cloacimonadota bacterium | reverse complement strand
CAGACTTAACATGCAACAAAACGAAGCGAATGTGATTCGATAACAGTAGAAATAGGAACGCAGATTTCGCAAATTTATATGATTTTATTATAAAGAAATGATTTAACCGGGAAAGGCACAAACGTTCTGCGAGCATCTTGCTTGAAGTAAAAATACTAAACTCTCTGTGTTACCTGTGCTTAAAAATAAAAAATCATTAGTGTCCTTTGTGGTTAAAATTTATTTTCACCCTACAAGCTGGAAGCTTATAGAACTATTCTTCTTCACAATAGGCAAGTTCCCAACCGTGAAAGACAATGATTACTTTTTTGAGTGAAACGTCGGCATAAGGAGGTAGTCCCAGCATTTTACGAGTATAATCATCCTCACTATATTTGGTGAGTTGCTCTTTAGCTTCTTGTATCTTTTGTTGTATTGCTTTTTGTAATTCATTGTCTGTTACACTGCGTTTAATGTATTTTAATTCAATCAGATATGCGTATTTAATATCTTTATATTTTAAATAAAAAGGCTTCATAATTAGGTCGGCATAACCTTTATTCATTTCTTCTTCTGAGGCAGAGATAAAAAAGTCATATATATTTAAAAATGACAGGTAAAATGCCTTTACAAAGGTTTCACCATCGATAAAATCTCTTAATGAACTTTGTTTTTTAATCTCGTTTTCGATAAATTCAAAGGCAGGTTTAAACTCTCCTCTGTATGCCATTTTTCTGACTAATTGCAATAGCTCATATATTTGAACTGAAAAACCAAATGCCTTTTCAAATGATTTTCTGATATATTCAAACATCATTTGCTTGATTGTTTCATTAGGTATTTGCAGATAGGGTAAGCCTTCTTCAAACTTTCCTGAATATGTCAATAAGCCTAGAAAATAAAGCAATGAGATAAAATTATCTTGTTGAGTTATCTGGTCAAAGGGAAAACTCTTACTAATATTTGAATATATTCCATTTTTATTGATTATTTCAGTTAATCTGCTAAAATTACCATTGAGTTCTTTATCTTTGAGGATGAGGTATTGCAGTTTACCATAATCCATACGGAGGTTATCGTCAATAAGGTCTTGAGGTATCCTTTGAGCTGAAATTGATTTGTATACAAAATAAAGAATGGCATCTGTGTTAGATACACTTTCAGTGCTTTCAGCAGAAAAGACATAATTATTATACCATTTTTTTATTACTGTTAAAGCTTCATTTTTATCCACTTTTAGCTCTTCTACAGAAATGTAATAATCAAGAATATCATGAACATCTTTATCAGTAAAGCCTAATACACTATTAAAACGTAAATCTACAGAAATATTATTTCCGATATTAAATCCACTGGTAACATCATCCATAGTTACCGGTGAAACTCCGGTGATAAACATCCTTGCCAAACCAGAACCTGTTCCGGAGGTCAGCATTTTAAGGTTGGTAAAAAATTGTTTAAAATATCCTGCCTGACGAGTTATTTGTTTGTATTCACCTTCACCAAAATCAGTAAGTAGGGTATTAGTAAAATTGTCATATTCGTCAATAAAAAGAAATATCTTGTACTTGCTGTTTGTTAATTCTGTCGCAATAGTATGTAACTTCTCATGTGCAGTGTTATCTTTTTTTATCAAATAGATTAAGTCAGCAGGCAGATATTCCGTATATATTCTCGTAAAATGATCTATTACCTTTAAACAATATTTATTAAAATCATCCTGAACTTTATCTTTTTCTTTCAATATAGCTGAAAAATTAAAATACATTACAAGATACTTACCCCTTTCTTCAGTTGGATTTTGAAGTATCCACGTATCACGAAAAAGTTCTTCAAAACGGTCTTTATATTGTATGTCATAATAAGCATGAAGAGTACTGAGAAATAGCGATTTCCCAAATCGGCGAGGTCTAATCAAGAAAACAAAAGGTGTTTTTTCTATTTCGGGGATAAACATTGTCTTGTCAACATAATAATCATTTTGTTTGTTTACTGTCTCAAAATCTGATTTACCATAAGGGATTCTCTTTATCTTATTCATATCAACTCCTTTTGTGTCATTATATTATGTCTTGGATTAGATGTCAAGATGAAAAAAGGACTTGACTTGCAACGAAGCAAGTGTGAGTCGAGGATGACGTAAGCATTGTCATTGCGATGAGCCTGCGAAGAAGCAATCTCTCTATAAGTCTTTGTCCTCGAGTCCCTTCTCACTTCGTGATTAGAGAATAAAGTCCAAAGCCAGGTTCACAAATAAAGAAAATTTATCAGATAAATCACTTGACAAATTAATTGTTATGACTCAGGTATATATCAATTAATCTAATAAGGATAATATTATGCAAAATGAAAAGATTTATATTGAAAGAATACAACGTTGGATTGACAGATTAACAAAAGCAGTTTATACTCAACATACTCCTGTAAAAGCCGAATATGTCTATAATTCTAATAAACCAATCCCTTTTAAAATGTATAAGGAGAAGAAATGAAAAGACTTAGCATTACAATCCTACTTTTAAGCTTATTTTTGAGTATATCTGCGGATAGAAAATTCCCTATCCCAATGATTGACGATGAACCTTTGAATTATGTTTGCTATAAGAGCAGAGAAAAACTGGTTGTCGATGGTAAACTTGATGAAGAAAGTTGGAAATTAGCTCCTTAGACTGAGGAAATTGTTGATATCGAAGGGCATTTAAAACCTCTTCCACCTTTTGTTACGAAGGCAAAGATGCTTTGGGATGATGAATATTTATATATAGAGACTTATATGGAGTAAACTGACCTTTGGGTAAGTCTTACAGAGTGAGATGCAGT
>JALNXV010000063.1 GCA_023230175.1 Candidatus Cloacimonadota bacterium | reverse complement strand
AGGAAAGCAAAAATAGTTTAAGAATTAAATGGGACTATGAAAAGCAGTTATTGAATCAGATTAGTCAAATTTCTGAAGAAATAGAAGAGATTAAGATAAAGATAGAGAATTCAGAGAGAGACGGATATTTAGATAAAGCGGCTGAGTTAAAGTACGGTAGTCTTCCTGCAAAAGTGAGAGATTTAGATGAACTGAAACTTAAGTTATCGGATATACCTTTAGAAAACAGAATTCTTAAAGAAAATGTTGATGATGAACTAATAGCAGAGATAGTTTCAAAGTGGACACATATTCCAATAACTAAATTGATAGAAAGCGAGATGCAGAAACTTTTAAAAATGGAAGATATATTATCTCAAAAAGTTATAGGACAAAGGGATGGAATAGAGGCTTTGTCAAATGCAATTAGGAGGTCAAGAAGTGGATTGGCAGAGCAAGACAAGCCAATAGGATCTTTTTTGTTTTTAGGTCCAACCGGTGTCGGGAAAACTGAATTAGCTAAAACTTTAGCAGAGTTTTTATTTGATACTCAAAAAGCAATAATTAGAATTGATATGTCTGAATATATGGAAAAACATTCAGTATCCAGATTAATAGGTGCACCTCCCGGATATGTTGGATATGATGAAGGCGGATATTTGACTGAATCAGTAAGAAGAAATCCTTATTCTGTTATTTTATTTGATGAGATAGAAAAAGCACATCCTGATGTTTTTAATGCTTTATTACAGATATTTGATGATGGAAGACTTACTGACGGTCAAGGTAGAACAGTTGATTTTAAAAATACGATTATAATTATGACTTCAAATATTGGAGCTCAAATGATTTATGATGATAATTCAGATGATATTAGCTCAATAAAAGATTCATTATTTAAATTATTACAACAATATTTTAAACCGGAATTTCTCAATAGGCTCGATGAAACAATTGTCTTTCATAAGTTAAGTAAACTTCAAATAATAGAGATAGTAAAATTGAACCTTCAAAAATTAAGTAAAAGAATGTTGGATAGACGGATACAACTTGAATTTACTGATAAAGTTATCGAAAAGATTGCTGAAGAAGGTTTTGAACCTCATTTTGGTGCAAGACCATTAAAAAGAGTGATTCAGAGAGATATTGAAAATAAGCTGGCAAGTAAGATTATTGCAGGAGAGGTAAAGGCAAATCATATTGTATCAGTAGATTACAGTAATGATAAATATATATTTAATTAAAAAAGAAGCGGAATCTGCTGATTCCGCTTTTAAATTATTATAATCCTTTATTTTACATAGACTAATTTAATCATCTGATTGTATTGTGGTGTTTTCATTCTGCAAAAATAAACCCCTCCTGCTACTTCTCTTCCGTTTTCATCTCTTCCATTCCAATTTACTTGATGTTGTCCTTTTGATTTCGACTCAGAAATTAGTGTTATAATTTTTTGTCCCAGTAGGTTATAGATTTCAATTTCAACTATTGTTTGTTTATCTAAGGTAAATGGTATATTAGTTTTATTATTAAATGGATTTGGATATGCATTAGAAAGCTTGGTTGTAAATAAGGGCTCGATTACTTCACTCTGGCTGTTTATAAATTCATATTGCATTGATACAATATCACTATTTGCCCATTGAGGCTTTGTAGCAAGAGCTTTAACAGTAGTTGTTTTGTTTATTTTTATAGGATTAGTATAAATATGAGAAGTTGATATTCCTGTATTTGATGTATTGGGTTGACTGCCGTCAAGAGTATAATAGATTATAGCGTCGTCATTATTTATTATTGAAAGGTAAAATTCTTCTTCAAACTCTGACGTAGTATGACTGAAAGTCGGATTAGATACTTTGCCTGTTACAATGTAAGTTCCTTGTATTATATCACTTGGGATGTTATTTTCAGAATAAGCTCTTGCCTTTATTGTAAGGGTAGTGTGTAGATTAATGTTAATTGGTCGAGCCGATGAATAGATTGGTGATTCTTCATTTGGGTCACTTCCATCAAGAGTATAGTGAATACTTATGTTTTCTGATTCATTTAGCAGTTCAACAGAAATAGGAGAATAATAATAATTTGGTGTTAAGTTGAATGTAGGGTTATTTGTTTTATAGATATCAGTAGTAACAATTTGTGATAAAAGTGAATAAACATCATAAACTATTAAAATGTAATATGAATAAGTTCCCGGTAGAAGATTTCTGTCAGTATAGGAATTGATAGTAATTAATTCTTCATTAAGCTGGATAAATTCATTTTCTGCGTAGCTTTTTCTAAATAAATGATAGCCTAATAATGAGATATTGTCCGGGTTGTATTCAATATTTGAAATCATTAAAGGTTCATCCCAATTTATAATGGTAGAATCTTGAATAGAAGTGATATTAAAATTATCCGGCATATTAACTATTAAATATTCATAGTCTTTTGTATCGCTTTCTATCCAGTTTTCTTTAAATTCTTTTATCTTTAGATTGCAGGAGTTAGTGATTAAGAAAGGTTCATTATATAGATTACTATTTGAGTTTGGTTCGGTATTATCTACGGTATATCTTATTTGAGTATTTGAATTTAATGACGTTATATTAATAAGTATAGGCTCATAGTAAGCATTGTTTTCAAAATTAGCAATTGGAGTCTTAAGTTTTCCTGTAACCGTAAATACTCCTGTACTTATTTGGCTTTCTTTGAAATTGTTTCTGTATGCAATCGCTTTAATTACAATGGTTGAGTCTTGTTGAATTTCTAATATTTCTGTAAAAGGTAAACTATTTAAATCAGGATTTGAGCCATCTATTGTATAAAAAATTGAGGCACTATCGGTTACAGTAAATATATTAATGGATATAGGTTCTGTATGATAACCTGCTGTTGGGCTAAATAGAGGGGGAGACACTTGATTGATTTGAACTTGGGTACTATTTGAAAAATCTGATTCTCCTTCTTCGTATAGTGTTGAAATTTTATATTCATAAATGCCGGAGATGAGTAGAGAATCTGTGTAAGTGTATATAGCCGGTGGAATTTCAGCGATTTCTAAAAAGTTATTGTTAGGATATAAGCTTTTGTAAATTTTATATGCTAAAATATTTTCATTGTTGATGTTAGGAGCTTCCCATGTTAATATTGCTTGGTCAATGTGTGCAATAGTAGAAAGATTGTTAGGTTTATTAAGAATGAAATATTCTTGAGTAATGATTTCACTTTCAGTATAATTAGGACAGTATGCGATAGCATTAACGATTGTATTTTCTAATAGAGTGAAAGGTTCTTCGTAGAAAAGTTTTGTGCTATCCGGTTCTGAGCCGTCAATAGTATAATAAATTATACTGTCTTCATAGTCAGAATTTAAGCTTATTTCGACAAATTCTTGATATATACCGGAGTCCGGGAATATCATTGGTGATGGAATTTTGCCTGAAATTTCTATACTTACATTGACTAAATCACTTTCAAGCAACCCATTTTTACATGCTTTAGCATAAATATTAAGATTTATTCCTTGAGGTATGAATATTGGTTCGTTATATTCATAAAAGAATAATTCTTGAGAAGGTTCTTCGATTGCATAGTAAATGATAGTATTTTCATCGTAATGAGATATACTTAACTCAATAGGTGAATTGTATATACCTGATTGATAAGAGAAAACAGGAGCCTCTATTTGTGAGATATTTGAAAGCTTTAAATATAAAGTTTCAGTATTATCAAAAACTCCTTGTTCTAAAGTATATTCTGTTTTAAAATCAATATTTTCTATAAATTCTTTGTTATTAGAAGCGTCCCATATTTTAACCAATATTGAGTTAGCTGAATTATAATCACTATCTATGTTAAAGTTATTATTTTTAAATGTTTTTAATGTTAAAGGTAGACTATTATCTCCGGATGATTTAATAATACCGGTGCAGATATTATCATCGAATATTGCGATTTCATCATTAATATTATATTGGTAATCAGAAATATTAATCTCAGAAATAATGATATTTGTGAAATCTGCATTACTATAAAGATAATCTTTGTTGAAATGTGTATTATCATGTATTATGAAATCGTATTCTACTGTTTCTGAAGGAATAAAACCATCTTTATAAGCTTTTAGCTTTAGGTTTGTGTCATTATTGATTTCAATATAATCATCTTGGTTAATAATTTTTGCTTTATCTTGAGTTGGTTCTTCTCCGTTAGTAGTGTAATAAATATTTGCATCATAATCAATATGAGATGGTTTTAATTTTAATTTATAGAGATAAGTACCTGAGGGAATATTTAATAAGGGTGCAGGTAGTTTTTGTCTTTGATTAAAAATTTTTAAGCTAGTTATTTCAGAAGGTAAAAAATTATCTTTGAAAGCAATGGCATTAATTGTTAAAGTATCAGTTTGAGGGGATATATAAAACAAATTTTTATATATTGTAGAGTTTATTGAGGGGATAGAACCGTCAATTGTATAGTAAATATCAGCATTTTTTGTTTCTGTAATAAGTTTTAATTCTGTATTAGGACTTAGGATATTAGATAATTGTAAAAATTGAACCGGTTGAACTTGTTTTATCTGCATATTGATAAAAATATCAATGAAAATTTTGTTATTTGATTCAAATAATTTATAAATTATGATATCGTTATTATTTTGATTATCTTCGAATATTTGGTTTAACTTGTTGTTATAATACTTGAAATGAATATCTGAATTTAGGATTAATTTTTTTTCTGTGGAAAGGTTGTTTTTGTAAGCTTTTAAGAATGATTTATTAATAAGAAAAAAGAGTTTATCTTTTGTTGAATCATTATAGATAATATTTGATAGACATATTTGTATATTATTACTGTATTCTTCGTTTTTTTTCAATATGCTGTGATTTTCTTCAGATAATGAATTTAAAAAAATAGCAATTTCATCATTATTATTAATGTTTTTTTGATTAAATTTAATAGAATTTAGGTAAATCCTTACACTTGATTCAGATTTTTCTGTTTCAATCGGAGTAAATTGTGTAGAGTACAATAAAATTATAAACTTAAAAATAAGAAAAACTAATACTAACTTTTTATTCATCAACACTCCTTTCTTACATAATATTATATAATTACAACATTAAATTTAAGCATAATTTAGTATGTATTTATAATATCCATTATTGATCTTTTTTTATATGATAATAATAAATGCATTTATGAATGTTGTCAATGTTTTTTTTTGCCGATACTTAGAAATTTATATTTTTATAAAAATAATAACAAGAATAATTCTAAAAGTGCTCGGATAATAATGTTGTGTGAGCATTTTTGTTTGTAAATCCACTTATTATTGTGTTTGTAATTTCCAGTCAATAAATTTTTTAATACCCTCAGTAAATTTAGTTTGAGGGTTATAATTGAGTAATTTTTTACTTTTAGAGATATTGGCAAAGGTTCTATTTACATCTCCTGCTTGCATAGGTAAGATATTTTTTTTAGCTTTTTTGTTTAGAGTATTTTCTATTGTTGAAATCATTTCTACTAAGGAAATAGTTGAAGATTCACCGAGATTAAAGATTTGGTATTTGTTACCGAAGAAGACGTAGTCAATGCATTTTGTTATACCATCGAGAATATCATCAATATAGGTATAGTCTCTTTGTGTTGTACCATCACCGAAAACCGGGATAGGTTCATCATTTAAAATCATATTTGTAAATTTATGTATAGCGAGATCAGGTCTTTGACGTGGTCCGTAAACAGTGAAGAATCTTAGGCAAGCGATTGACATATTATATAAAGTATGGTAGGTATGACAGATTAATTCACCTGATTTTTTAGTTGCTGCATAGGGAGAAATTGGGTTATCAACAGGGTCTGATTCTTCAAAAGGTACTTTATGATTATTTCCATAAACTGATGAGGAGGAAGCAAAGATTATTTTCTTTACATTATATTTTTTGCAAAATTCGAGTAGGTTAACAGTTCCGGTTATGTTGACATCAAAATAGAGTTGAGGATTTTCAATAGATGGCCTAACTCCTGCCATAGCGGCAAGATGAATCATCAAATCAAATGGTTCTTTGCTAAAAACTGCATTAAGTTCAGTAACATTTCTTATATCAATATTATAAAATTTAAAATTTGGGTATTTGTTGAGTTCTTTTAAGTTGTTTTCTTTAATTTTAGGGTTATAAAAATCACAAAAATTATCAACGCAAATTACTTTATGATGTTGTTTTACCAGAGTTTCACATAAATGTGAACCAATAAAACCTGCACCGCCGGTTACTAAAATTTTCATTACTTTACCTCTTTATATTATCTTAATTAATAGTTCCGCCACCAAGAAGTTGATTCCCTAAATAAAAAACAGCTGATTGCCCGGGAGTGATAGATTTAGCAGGAGTTTTAAGTATTACTTTAAGGTTGTCATCAATTAAGTCAAGTTTCATAATATCTTTTAAATCACTATTATATCTAATTTGGACTTTAATATTTTGATTAAAATTCGGAATTATATCTTGTTGCCAGTTAATATTTGATACAAAAAAGGTGTCATTGTATAAGTTCATAGGATTGTCAGTAACAATAACAGTATTATCCTTATAATTGAGTTGTTTTACATATAAAGGGCTATGCCAAGGAACTAATCCTTTGCGTTGACCTAAAGTATAAAAAGCGAGACCTTTATGTTCCCCAATAGTTTTGTAAGTTGTAATGTTATTTTCTGTAGATTCAAATAGTAATTTCCCGGGTTTAAAATCAATGTATTTGTTTAAGAAATCAGCATATTTGCCTTTGATAAAGCAAATATCTTGGCTATCTTTTTTATTTTCAAAGTCTTTATTTAAGGTTGTAGCAATTTCTCTGACAGTTAAATCTTTTTGCTTATGGGTTTTATCTGAGTTATTTTTGTAATATTCTGCTAAGGGAAATATAGTTTTTTTTATTTGTTTTTGAGATAGGCCCCATAACATATATGTTTGGTCTCTTGTATCGTCATCAGCCTTAAAAATTGCGTATAATTCACTATCAAGCTGTTTGATTTTTGCATAATGTCCGGTAGCAATGAGGAAATCATATATTTTGTGTTTAGTATTAAGTATTTTGGTGATTTCATCGACAAACAAGCCCCATTTTATTAAGGGATTACAATAAGTGCAAGGATTGGGGGTTTTCCCGATTTTATATTCATTGATAAAATAATTCATTACTGTATCAGTGAATTCTTTTCTTAAATCAATAGTATAGTGTTGGATGTTTAATTTATCACATATTTTCTTGGCATCTAAGACAGGTTTATATTGATTGAAATCAGAAATAGTGCAACCTGACTCTGAAACTTCATTAAAATTAACCATAGTAAAACCAAAGATATTATAACCTTGTTCTTTGAGTATGGATGCTGTAACAGAACTGTCAATCCCACCACTCATAGCTATTGCAATATCTTTAATTTGTTCTCTTTTCATTGAATTATCCTTTTGATATCAGCTCCGATTGCATTTAACTTTTGTTCGATTTTTTCGTATCCTCTGTCAATATGATATATTCTTGAGATTGTAGTTTCTCCTTCAGCAGCTAACCCTGCTAAAACAAGGGCTGCGCTTGCTCTAAGGTCTGTTGCCATAACTTCAGCCCCGGAAAGTTTTTTTACACCTGAGACTTCAGCAATACCGTTGTTAATTTGGATATTAGCACCTAACCTGTTTAGTTCGGCAATATGCATAAATCTATCCGGGAAGATAGTTTCTTTTATTTGGCATTTACCATTAGCTAAGGTCATATATGACATAAATTGAGCTTGTAAATCAGTTGGGAAACCGGGATACGCTTCAGTTGTAATATCAACAGGTTTTATCATTTCTGCAGGAAAAACTGTGATATTACCGTCTGATATTTCAAATTTACAGCCTGCTAATTCCATTTTTTCTATTAGAGAAATTAGATGTTGAGGTTCACAATTACAAATAGTAAAGCTATTTTTTGTGATGGCAGAACTAAGTAATAATGTACCGGCTTCAATTCTATCAGGTATCATTGTCATTTCTACGGGTGATAATTTATCTACACCGATAATTTCTAAAGAATTATTATGTAGATGTTTAATTTTAGCTCCCATTTTATTTAAAAAAGAGATGAGGCTGTCGATTTCAGGTTCTAAGGCAATATTATTTAATATTGATTTGCCTTTTGCGAGTACAGCAGCCATTAAAGTATTTGCAGTTGCTCCAACTGAAATAAAAGGGAAAGTAATTTCGGCACCGACTAATCCATCAGGACAGTTTGCATTTATATACCCATGTTCAATAGTAATATTAGCTCCAAGTTTTTCAATAGCCATTAAGTGTAAATCTACAGGTCTTGTTCCAATGGCACATCCTCCAGGAAAGGCAACTGAAGCTTTATTGAATTTTGCAAGAAGTGGTCCGAGTACATATATTGATGCTCTCATTTTACTTACTAATTCGTAAGGAGCTTCCCAATATCCGGCATTACTAGAATCTATTTTCATAGTATTATTTTCATGTTCTACTCTTGCTCCGATGATTCTGAGTAGATGAGACATCATTTTAAAGTCGTTTATATGTGGTACATTGTGTAAGATTGATTTGCCTTCAGTAAGTAAAGTAGCTGTCATTATAGGAAGAATTGCATTTTTTGCACCGCTAACAGAAATTTTACCCGAAAGTTGTTTTTTACCATTAATTAAAAAAGCATCCATTATGTTCCTTTAAATTATCTATATTTATTTTATGATTGCAATTCTGTTAAGATTTGCTAAATCTTTGATTATTTTAATATTATTATAGTTATTATTAAGAGCTGTTTGTTGAATCATTTCAGCTTGATTTGCTCCGATTTCAAGATATAATTTTCCATTAGGGTTTAAGAATTTTTTTGCATTTTGAAGAATTTGTTTATAAAAAAAATCACCATTATCGTCAGCAACTAAGGCAGATTTTGGTTCGAAGAATAACTCCGGGCTTAGGTTATTATAGTCTGTTTCGGAGATATAGGGGGGATTTGAGATAATTAGGTCATATTTTCTGTTGATTTTATTAAATAGATTTGAATTGATAAAGCTTATATTTGTATCGTTATTTTCTGCATTTTGTTTTGCTATATTTATTGCATCAATAGAGATATCGGATGCATACACTTCTGTATCATTCCATTTTTTTTTTATGCTTATGGCTATTACACCTGAACCGGTACATAAATCTAATACTGAAGTCGGTTTAGATTCATTTTTTAAAATATAATCAATCATAAACTCTGTTTCCGGTCTTGGAATGAGTACTGTTTCATTTACTGTTATTTTTGAGTCTAAAAAATAAACTATTCCGATAATGTATTGAAGAGGTTTTCGCTTGCCTCTTTCTACTATTGCATTTCTAATAAGGTTTTGTTCTGATTGTGTTAAAATTCTTTCAAATTGAAGATAAATATCCATACGATTTATATTTAAAAAATGGCTGATGATAAGTTCAGTATCTAATCTTGGAGTATCAATGTTTTTGTTCTTTAAGAAATCTGAACTTTTAATTAAGATATCTTTAAGTGTTAAATTAGCCATTATTTAAATCTATAACTGCTTTTAATTTAGTTCCGTTGTCATAAAAGGTTAAACTTTTAGTCAATGTTTTGATTAAAAAGAGTCCTCTTCCTGTAGGAATAGTTGAATCAAGTAAGTTATTGAAATTCTTTTCAAACAATCTTTTGAAATCAAATCCTTTGCCGGAGTCTTTAACGATGATGATTAATTCTTTTGATTCTTTTTTAAATTCAAAACAAACATTAACAAATGGATTATTTATAGCGTTGTTTTGTTTTTCATTGATGATTTTATATTGAGCCGGTTTATCGAGTTGTCTTTCTTGTTTGCTTAATGACCAAAGTCCATGAACGAAAGCATTAGTAATCATTTCTTCAAGAATTAAATAAATTTCGTTTCTTTTTATAGCATTTAGTTCAAAATTTTTTTTAATTTCAGTATTTAAAAATTCAACAATAGAATTTTCAAGAAATTCTTTGGGCTGGAATGTATAGGTCTTTTTAAAGGTTTGAAGCGAATGGGTTAAATTGAAATCTAGTTTTAATCTTTTAGCTTTTGTGATTTGATTGTTAATAATTTGTAATAATGCTTTAGTATTTATTGGTTTAGGTATAAAATCAGAAGCCCCTACTTTGATTGCTTCAGCCAAATATTCCGTTGTTGCCCTACCTGTCATAATGATAATCGGAATGCTTAAATCAAGACCTTCTCGTAGTATTTTAATAAGATCCAGCCCCGTCTTAACCGGCATTTCTATGTCAGTTAAGACTAAATCATAAAAATCTTTTTTGATTGCATTGACAGCAATATCAACATTATTACATAAAGTAATAACAAAACCAAATTGTTCAAGTATATCTTTGAGACTTTCTAATAATTCTCTTGTGTCATCAACAATCAGTAGTTTTAAGCCACAGTATTGGCTCATAGATTAATGGTCATTAATTGATTAAGTTTAATTGTTGAAAACAAATCATATACTCCGGGTGAGCATTTGATAATTTCTACTTCACCATTTTTTGAGATGAAATCTTTATAAAATAACAACAATTTACCAATACCTGTACTTGAAATAATTCTACAAGCAGAAAAATCAATGTCAAGTTTTTTAACATCATTTTTTAAGACTTCATCAAGTTTTTCTTGAAATAAATATGCATTTTCTGTAGTTACTACACCGTCAATTTTCATTAATGCTCTTTTTTCTTCAAATGTTAATTCAATATTCACTTTGTTCTCCTTTAATATCCTCTGATTTTTTTTAAAATATTTTCCTGTACATTGACAGGGACTTTTTCATACGAATGAAATTCCATTGAATATGATGCTCTTCCTTGGGATAGAGTTCTTACTCTTGTTGAATAACCGAATAATTCACTCATTGGCATTTGACAGATTATTTCTTGTTTGTTGAGCTGAGGTTTTACCTCTATTATTTTACCTCTTTTTGAATTTATATCTCCAATGATATCACCTGTGAAATCTTCAGGTGTTATAATGCTAACCAGCATAATTGGTTCTAATATTGCCGGATCGGCAAGGTTTATTGCTTTAGAAATTGTCATAGCTGTTGCGATTTTAAAAGCAGTATCTGTAGATTCTCCTTGATGATAATCAATATTTGTAATTTCTATAGAAATGTTTTCGATGTTACCACTAACTAAAGGACCATCGCCACAAGCATTTTTAGCACTTTCTTTTATAGCTTCAATAATGTCTTGAGGAATTTCTTCAATGTTACATTTGAAAGTAATTTTAATTTTATCATTCATTTCTGATTTACTTAAGGCGTTATGATCTAAAGGGCATACTCTTAATTTTACCTTTGCAAACAATACTTTTCCTGAAATATCACGTTTAAATTCTTCTTCTGTTTCAACACATTTATTGATTGTTTCTTTATAAGAGACTTGAGGGTTTCCACAATTAACATCTATATTAAACTCTCTTTTGAGTCTGTCGATTAAGATATCTAAATGTAACTCTCCCATACCGGTTATTAATGTTTGCCCGGAATCTTTGTCTTGTTTTACTTTAAAGGTAGGATCTTCATCTTCAAGCATTTTTAAGGCGTCTGTAAGTAAATCTTGATCCCCTTTTGTTTTAGCTTCTATTGCCATTGCGATGACAGTATCCGGAAATTCCATTTTACTTAATAGAATCTCATTATCTTGTTGAGTAATTGTATCTCCGGTAACTGTAAACTTTAATCCGGCAATGGCTACAATATCGCCCGCTTTAACTTCTTCAACATCTTTTTTCTTATTTGATTGCATCTGAAGAAGTCTCATAGCTCTTTCTTTTTTTCCGTTAGATTGATTTACGAAAGCAGTACCTTTTTTTAATGTGCCGGAATAAACTCTGATATATACAAGTTTCCCTAGGTATTTATCAATTTGTATTTTAAATGCAAGAGCGGCAAATTTATTTTGAGGTTTACATTCTACATTTATAGGGGCTTCACTATTTTTTTTATAGGCAATGGCAGGCTCTATATCTAATGGAGACGGCAAGTAATCACATATTGCGTCAAGTAATGCTTGAACTCCAATATTTTTTAGTGAAGAACCACATAAGACAGGAATTAATTCATTATGAGTTACAGCGATTTTTAATGTTTTCTTTATCAATTCATTATCTACAGGTTTTCCTTCTAAAAAGTTTAGCATAATTTCATCATTAAAATCAGCTAATTTTTCTATTAATTTTTCTCTTAAAGCTTTTGTAAGACTAAGTAAGTCATCAGGAATGTTTTCAAAAGAGTAGTTTTTACCAAAGGTTTCAGTATTATAATAAATTGCTTTCATTTCTATTATATCAATAACACCTTGAAATTTATCTTCTTTACCTATTGGATATTGAATACATATAGCGTTTTTTGTTAATCTTTCGCTTATCATATCTAAAACATTTTCAAAGTCAGCACCAACTCTATCCATTTTGTTAATAAAGGCAATTCTTGGTACTTTGTATTTATCTGCTTGATGCCAAACAGTTTCTGATTGTGGCTCTACTCCTCCAACAGCACAAAATACACCAACAGCACCGTCTAACACCCTTAAAGATCGTTCAACTTCTGCAGTAAAGTCCACATGACCGGGTGTATCAATAATATTTATTTGTTTGTTATTCCAAAAACAAGTAATTGTTGCTGATGTAATAGTTATACCTCTCTCTTTTTCTTGTTCCATCCAGTCGGTTGTAGTGTTACCATCGTGTACTTCACCTAATTTATGAACGAGGCCTGTATAAAATAAAATTCTTTCTGTAGTAGTAGTTTTGCCCGCATCG
>JALNXV010000462.1 GCA_023230175.1 Candidatus Cloacimonadota bacterium | reverse complement strand
ACATTAATCATTCTCAAACGCAGTTTGAGGTTCAATAAAAGCATCGTAGATGCGGCCCATTAATAGCCCGGTGCGTGAGCACCGGGAATAAAATACGCCCAAACCTTTTAGCTCTGTAGGAGCGACACATTACAAACATTTGCTCCTACGGTGCTGATATTTTTATAAGAAACGCATACCCATAACTCACACTAATGGCTATTAAAGACTGACACCTACGGTGTTAAAACATAACAGTCTCTCTTTGCCTCCAATTTCCTTCTCGCCTACTCGACCAAGATGGTCAAGCTACGATATTTGCGATTAGAGACTCAAATCCAAAGAATTAAATACTATTTCATAATCAAAAATTTACCTGTCTTGATTTGTGTATCAGTCTTTATCTTATAAAAATACACTCCGGAGGCAACACTTTGATTTTGATTATTTCTTTTATCCCAAGTAAAGATACTTTCATTGTCTTTTGTCTGAAATGCCTTTGAAGTCTTAACCAATTGTCCTTTGATATTATAGATACTTATCTCTGTATCATTACCTGAGAGAGCAGTTTTAAAATTAACATCTCCCCCATTGACAGGATTAGGATAAACAATACTATCCTTTTGCAAATCAACTATCATATCATCTGTAATGCTTGTTATTGAGTTAAAATGGGGATACCCCCTGTTGATATCAGGACTAATACTCCAAATACTTTCAAAATCCCATCCACTATTTATATAATTTTGTATATTTTTCATTTCAGCTGAAGACAGACCCGTAGCAGTAATTACACTATTAAGGCTATCATTATAGGCATTATTTGTTCCGGTTGTTTCTGTATCCCAGAAACAACTCATTATTAATGAATCCATTACAAACCCCACAATACCACTGGCTGTCGAAAATATTTCTGAACTTGTAACATAACATTTATCAATAGACGAATTGTAACAACCTCCGGCAATACCTCCTAATTTAGCTAAATATCCGTAACCAAAAAGACTCCCCATAAAATATGAGTTAACTATGATTGACTGATTAACTAACATACCAACCAAACCTCCCGCAGATGAAGTTTCAGATAGCATAGTAACTGTTGCTTCTGAATAACACATATCAACTTGAACAGAACTTGCATAACCTATAAGTCCCCCAACATTACCGGCTAAACCAGTATTGCTAGTAACAATTCCTGATGTAAAACAATTTTTTACCATAATATTGATTGCTTGTGCAATTAAAATAGCAGATGTTTGAGCTTTAACATATGCATTTTGTAGATTAAGATTTCTTATATCACCATTCTTTGCATATCCAAACAACGCTCCATTTTTTGAAATATTTGATTCAAGTACAGGAGTAATGAATAAATTTTCAATATGATAATCATCCCCATTATAAACACCATAAAAAGGGATAGTGAGAAATTCGTCAGTTTCAATATTATAATGATTAATACCAATTGGAGAAAACCCTTCATTATTATTCCAATTTTGTGTTTCACTTGCATCAATATCAGCAGTTTGTATAAAATAAAAAGTTTGTTCTTCGGTTCCCCAAACTTCCTGAGTTTCAGAAAGCCATCTTAAATTTGCCAGATTACTTATCTTATAAGGATTTTCTTCACTTCCGGCATTCTCCTCTGAATAATTATCCGGAATGCTAGCCTCTGTTAAACTAAATAATGATAAGCTAAAAACTAAGAGAATAAGTAACAACATTTGTTCTTTTTTCATTTTATTATCCTTTCATATATCGGACCCTACTGACAGTAGGGTCCGAATTTTGTAACAATTATTAAACTACCATATAAAATCAAAATAAAAACTTAATATATTTTTAATTAGGACAAGCACACCAATAATTTTAGAAGGTCTAGCTACTCCAGCACCGGCTAAAGCAAGATGTTGAGAATGAGAAAGTGGCAATTCTGCAATATGCATACATTGTCGACATTGGGGTTCATAAGCCTCATACAAAGACTGATATGCTAAATAGTCAGTAGCTCCTTCATAAATATCTTTTATTGTTGAGATATCTCCCGAGTTATAGAATTTATATGTGTTATAACCAAATTTTAAAGTATTAAGGTATGAATCAGTGAAATTACTATTATCTAATGAATGCTCAAAAAAAGCAATTACATTTTCGATATCTTCATCATTTTTCATAAGTTCAAAAAATTCCATTTCATTTATTTTTTCTTCCTCAGTCAAAAAAGGCATCACGTTATCACTGTAATATTCAAACAATTCATTTTGCATATCTTCGTCTGTCTCTTGCATTAAATTTATTCCTCCAAATGAGTTGTTATAGTCTAAGAATAAATTCATTGATTCTTTTGAAAAAGCATTTGGAATCTTATCAACTAAATCAGGAATACCAAAGATATCGCAAGCTTCAATTACTATTTCACTATACAACAAAGAATCACTAAAGAGATGTATATTGTTTACAATAAAATCACTTACAAGACAATAATCAACCTTATTATTTCTTATAAAATAACTCGAGTTTTCTTCAAGTATTTGAATAAAGTGATCAGTTGAATATCTTTTATTATATTCAAGCAAAATGTATTCATGAATCGTCAAATTATAAGAATTTGATTTGTTAGATTCTGTGTTTGTAAAATTTTTCTCTTCTAACACATTAGAACATGAGACTATTAATAGTAGTATAGTTAGAATTGATATTACCATATAAATTTTCATTTTTTTCATTATAAATTACTCCATTATTTTTTTTACTTCTTTTTTTTCTTTTCCGCAAGTTGAACGGAAGCGAGAATTGGAGTAACTATGTGAATTTGTTATAACATC
>JALNXV010000463.1 GCA_023230175.1 Candidatus Cloacimonadota bacterium | reverse complement strand
AAACAGCACCTGTAGGATTATTAGGTGAATTCAAAAGAAGGATTTTTATGTTTTTATATTTCTTTACAGAATCTTCAATTTGTTCAGCCGTAACTTTAAATGAATCTTCTTCTTTAGTTTCTACATAGACTGGCTCACCACCGGCAGCCATTACTTGCGAAGGATAACTAACCCAGTAAGGGATTGGTATCAAAACCTTATCTCCGACATCACATAACGCCATTAAAGAAAAAACAATTGACGCTTTAGCACCCGGAGAAACTAAAATATCATCCGGTTGATAATCAAGATTATTATCTTTTTTAAATTTTTCACAGATAGCTTTTCTTAATTCTACAATACCGGCATTAGCTGTATATCTGGTAAAGTTATCATCAATAGCCTTTTTTGCAGAAGCTTTAATATATTCAGGGGTATTGAAATCAGGTTCTCCAACACCAAAATTTATAACATTTATACCGGAAGCAGTCATTTCCTTTGCTTTATTATTGAGGGTCAATGTTGGTGATGCAGGAATTATTTCAATCTTTTTTGAAAGTTTTACTGACATTATTTCTCCTTTACATTTGCGATAAAAGTAAAACAAGAGCTGTAGTATTAACTATATCTTCAACAGAACACCCTCTTGATAAATCACATACAGGGGCTGCTAAACCTTGAATAACCGGACCAATTGCCTCTGCACCGGCAAACCTTTGAACCAACTTATAGCCAATATTTCCTGCTTGCAAATCAGGGAAAATCAATACATTAGCATTACCGGCAACTTTACTGCCGGGAGCTTTTGATTTTCCTACCTTTTCTACGACAGCTGCATCAAGTTGTAATTCACCATCAAATTCAAAATCAACATTCCTTGACTCTATAATTGATTTAGCTTCTAAAACTTTATCTACAAGTTCATGTTTAGCACTTCCTTTAGTTGAAAAAGACAATAAGGCAACCTTAGCTTCATCACCAATCAAGGCTTTACGAGTTTCGGCAGTACTAATCGCTATATCAGCCAATTGATTTGCATCAGGGTTAGGCACAACTGCACAGTCACCAAACAAAAAAACCTTATCTCCTTGACCAAGAAAATTAGGAGCTACCATTATAAAAGAACTTGATACAGTTTTTAAACCTTTTTTAACGCCAATTACCTGTAAAGCTGCACGCAAAACATCACCGGTTGTATTAGCAGCTCCGGCAACCATTCCGTTAACAATTTTAAATTGAACTAATAAGGCACCAAAAAATAATGGATTTCTGACTGTTTCTTTAGCTTGTTCAAGGGTTACACCTTTAGCTTTTCTTTTTTCATAGAAGAAATTTTCAAAATCACTTATTTTCTCATAAGCATCTGGTTCAATTATTTCGATACCGGAAAGAGAAACATTTTCTGCTTGAGCAAAAGATTTAACCTTTTCTGCATTACCGACAAGAATAACCTTAGAAAGATTTTCTTTAATGATAATCTCAGCAGCTTTTAGCATTCTTACATCATCAGACTCAGGTAATACTACAGTACCGTTGAGAGCTGTAGCCTTTTCTTTAAAAAAAGAAATAACATCCATAGCTGACTCCTTTTATTCTATTTATTGATTTTCATAATTTATCTTTGATATATCCGCAACTTGTAAAAATAAAGTCTTTATCTTATTAAGTAAAGCTAATCTGTTATTCTTAAGTTTCTCATCATCACACATAACCAAAACCTTATCAAAAAAAGCATCAATTTCTGCTCCAAGCGGAACAATCTTTTCCATAATCAAATGATACTGCATTTTCTCTAACAAGGGCTTAACTTCTTTCTCAAGATTAATCAAACTATCAGTTAAAATTTTTTCATTGGTTTCGACTAACAAAGTATAATCAAAATCTCCTTCAAACTGATTCTTCTCTAAAATATTTGAAACTCTTTTATATCCCGAGACAAGGGTTATAAATTGAGGTAAAGTTTTAAACTTTTGTAAATCTTTTGCTCGATTCTTAATTTCTACTATATTATCCCATTCAAAAATATCAAGTGCATTTATCACATCAAAATCTATATTATTTATTTCTAACAACCATTTAATTCTTTGTTTAACAAAATCCTTAACAATTTCTATATTATGCTTAGCCTTTTGTAATTTTGACTCCAATATCTTAAAACAAAACTCAACTAAATCATTCAATGATAAATCAAATTTATATTTATCAATGATTTGCACAATACCGTTCGCTGCTCTTCTCAAGGCAAAAGGGTCATTTGAGCCGGTAGGAATTAAGTCCACACCAATTATACCGCAAAGTGTATCAAACTTATCTGCTATTGATAAAACAGCACCTATTATATTCGAAGGCAAATCATCATTTTGACCTCTCGGCATATAGTGTTCATAAATTGCAGTTGCTATATCATTCTCAATACCTGATTGCAAAGCATAATACATCCCGATATAACCTTGCAATTTAGTAAATTCTTTTTCGCCTAACATCAACGTCACTAAATCTGCTTTGGATAAAATAGTTGCCTCTGAAATCTTAAGTGTTTCTTCTTTATTAAGCTTAATTTTTTCTGAAATATAAGTACAGATTAAATTAACTCTTTGTGTCTTTTCTGATAAGGTTCCAAGCTTTGCTTGAAATACTACATTGTCTAATTTATCAACATAAGCTTTCAATGGTCTTTTGGTATCTTCATTATAATAAAACTTAGCATCTTCAAGCCTTGCACGCACAACCTTTTCATTACCTTGTTTGATAATTTCTGAATATTCCGGATTTCCATTTGAAATAAATACAAATTTATTAGTTAAATTATTATTATTATCTAAAAC
>JALNXV010000062.1 GCA_023230175.1 Candidatus Cloacimonadota bacterium | reverse complement strand
AGAAAGTAAAAATATTGAACTTGAAAAAAAATATGCTGAGGGTGAATACATAAAAAATTTTCTTAATAATGTACTTGAAAATATTTACACAGGTGTAGTTGTAATTGATTTAAAAGGTGTTATTACTCACTTTAATCGTGCTGCTGAAATGATTACCGGATATAATAAGGATGAATTAATAGGCAAAGGTTATTCTGTCTTAAGTCCTCCTGATAATAGTGATTCACGTTCTGCACTTTATACACTTTCATCTAAAAAAGAGTCGTACCATAGACAAAAAATAATTCTTACTGCTGATAATCAAGAAAAAAGTGTAGAATTTAGTATTACATTATTAAAAGATCATGAAAATCAAATACTTGGAGCAGTTGAAACCTTTAATGATATTTCTGAAATTAAAATTATGCAAGAGAAGATATTGCAAATAGAAACTCTTGCTGCTCTAGGAGAAATGTCAGCTTCAGTTGCTCACGAAATTAGAAATCCACTTGCGGGTATCACAGGGTTTGCAGGTTTGCTTGATAGGCAAATTGATGAAAATGATTCAAGAAAGAATTTAGTGCGTTCAATTATTCAAGGTGTTACAAAACTCAATGACATTATTTCAAATTTATTGACTCTTACAAGACCACAAAAACTTAATTTCACACAAATTAATCTTTCTCATTTCTTATATGATATCACAAACTATTTCAAAGAGTCTATTCCTCTGAATAATAAACAAGTGTCATTCGAAATTGAAATCGATAATAGTGAAACCTTAATATATCTTGATATTCAATTGTTTCAACAAGTTATAATGAATATTTTGAAAAATGCTTGCGATTCAATACATAAGTCCGGGAAAATATTAATTTCTACTAAAACAAATCTTTTTAAACCAATCTCAGATATTTTAGAACAAGATGAAAAGGATGAATTGATTAGACTGTTTTCTGATGTAGAAATTTCAATATCTGATTCAGGTAAAGGAATCTCAAACGAGATTCTTTATAAAATTTTTAATCCTTTCTTTACAACTAAAGATGAAGGAAATGGATTGGGTTTGGCGATTTGTAAAAAAATAATTCAATTACATAAAGGTGATATTCACGTTAATTCTACCCTAAATAAAGGTAGTTCTTTTATTATTAACTTGCCATTGTTTTTACATCCAAAATAATCTATAGGAAGATGTTTATGTTAAAAAAGATATTAATTGCTGATGATGAATCTCTAATAAGAGATTTTTTTTCCAGCTTTTTTAAATCAACTCCGGAATATTCAAATTTTAGAATTGATACAGCAGTTAACGGAGAAGAAGCTATTGCTAAGATAAAAAATAATCAATATGATTTGATTTTTACAGATTTGAAAATGCCAATAAAGACAGGTTTAGATGTTTTAAAATTTGTTGCTAATCATTGTCCTGAAACAGACACAGTTCTGTTAACAGCTTTTGGTGGACCCGAATCTGCAGCTCAGGCTATGGCTTTTGGTGCGTATGAATATATTACTAAACCGGTATCTGTTGAAGAACTGGATATGATTGTTAAGCATATCTTTGAGAGACAAGAATTAATTATTGAAAATAAGAATCTTCAAAAAAAGATTCGAGATAATACAAATTATTCAAAAATAATTGGTAAAAGTAAGGGTCTTACAGATATAATGGACTTAGTAAAAATGGTTGCTCCTACAAATTCAACAGTACTGATAACCGGCGAAAGTGGAACAGGTAAGGAGTTAATAGCTGAGGCTATTCATGAGCTTAGTCCAAGGAATAAAAATAATTTTATTAAGATTAATTGTGCAGCAATACCTGAAACGTTAATTGAATCTGAATTGTTCGGTTTTGAAAAGGGTGCCTTCACCGGGGCAATTAAAACAACAAGAGGTAAATTTGAACTTGCAGATAAAGGTTCTATTTTGTTAGATGAAATTAGTGAAATGAATCTTGATTTACAGGCTAAATTGTTGCGAGTGATACAAGAAAGAGAGATTATAAAAATTGGGAATGAATTACCAATAAAAATAGATACTCGAATTATTGCTACATCAAATAGAGACCTTGCAGATGAAGTAAAAAAAGGTAACTTTAGAGAAGACCTTTTTTTTCGTTTAAGTATTGTACCAATTTGTTTGCCACCACTTAGAGATAGACTTGATGATATACCATATCTTGTTGAACATCTTTTGAAAAAAGTATGTTTTGAGTTGGGTATTCCTCAGAAAGCAATTTCATCAGAAGCTCTTGAATTTTTACTTTCTTATACATGGCCGGGCAATATTAGAGAATTACAAAATACTATTGAAAGAGCTTGTATTACAACTCAAAAATCGGTTTTGCAAGCTGATTCTTTTTCATTTATAAGTGGAGTTTATAATAAGAGTTCTCAAAAAAATGATAATATTCAACCGACTGTTATGTCAATTCAAAATATTACAGAAGATTCGTTAGATTGGGTAAAGATTGATAGAAGAAGTTTTGCCGATATCGAGAAGGAAATAATTTTTAAGACTTTGCAAAAAACTAATGACAGTAAAAATGAAACTGCTGAAATTTTAGGTATAACAACCAGGACTTTACGTAATAAAATTATTACTTATGAACAAGATTCTCGATAAAAAGAAGTATGATTCTAAGTTAACCAATGTAGGCAATGATTAATGAGTTATGAAATTAGCAAAATTCCTATTAATAATCTTGAAATACCTGATACGATTAAGTTGCCTTTATGGGCACAACAAAAATTTATCACAATTTTTGCTGAAAGAGATAATCTTGATCCTTATTATCTTATAGTTTCAAAAAGAGACAAGAATCAAGAAAATCATAGTTTTTCTTCAATTTTATTGCTTATGCCTATTTTTGAGAAGAAAAAATTTACTATTAGGTATGTTATTCAGCCTTTGGAGTATTATTATACTCCTTTATGCTTTTTTTTAAATTCTAAAAAGTATGAATTTGAAAGTCAAAATTTAAAATTGTGTTTACTAAAAGAAGTTGCTGATTATCTTAAAAAACATTACTTTAAAGTATCTTTGGATATTGATTATAGAGTTAATGATGCACGAGCTTTTGATTGGAAAGGATTTAAATGTAGTCCTCGATATACCTATATAAAAGATATTAATACTTATGACCCAAATGATTTGTACCTAAGGCAAAAAAAGTATTTAAAAAAAGCTGTATCTAATAATTTACAAATTTCTCTTGATTGGGATATTGATATTGCTGAAAAATTGTGTAACGATCTAAATATTAGAAAAAATGTATTACATAGATATACTATGAGAAAATATTTAAGGTTTTTTAATCAACTTTATGAAGACAAATTCTGCTTGATGATTTCTGTTTTAGATAGTAACGAGCCTATAGCTTTCAGGATTCTTTTAGTAGATATTAACCAAAATTATCTTTATGATTTTATCGCTGCTGCAAACGAAAGAGGTAATAATATAGGAGCAAATGTGTTTTGCTTGAATTATATTTTTACTAATGCAGATAAATTATTATTAACAGCTACTTATCCATTTAAATATTTTGATTTTTGTGGTGCAAATACAGAAAGTATTGCTTTTTTTAAAAGTCAATTTGATAATCGATTGCAAAACTACTATAGAATCAAAAAAAGTATTTGACATGTTTATATTTGTTTTTATCTTTAGCAAAAAGGTCTTAAGGAGTAAATATGATTGCCGTATATATTGATCCGGCAATTTCAAAGTATAGTAATCTGATTAAATATTCTTTAAATTATTTGCTTGAAATTGGTGGATACTCATGGAAATACCTTGAGGATGGAGTCGAGATTGAGCCTAATGATTTAGTCATATATTATAGTGTTAATCTTCCTGAAAATGACATTGTTGATATGTTGATAAGACATCACTCTGTTATATTTATTCCTTTTGTTAAAAATTTCTATATACCGGGAGCTTTTTCTGGTGATAATTTAAAAAATTTCATTAAGACATTTAAGTATGAAGTTGATGTTCCGATAATTTCTACAAAAAAAGGATTTAGTGTTCCTCTTAAATTATCTCATCGTAATAATGACCTTTTTGCTTGTTTTGAATTTGATTTAATTGGAAATATATATTTTCAATTAGTTGATGATGACAAAAATCATTTAAATAAAAAAGACTCAAAAGGTAATTTATGTTTGGAAGAGTTAGGATTTTATGATTATTTCAATGTACCTTTCATAAATTATTATTTAGATGTTCTTGATAAATTGATTAATGAGTTAGTCTCTAACAGACAACATAATAGTATTAATTGTTTTCAGATTAAGCGTTGTCTATGGCCTTCAAATCAGTCTATGGCCGCTATTTTGTCACACAATTTAGATAGATTGCAAAAATGGAATATTATCTCAATTCTTATCTCTTTTTTAGAGCACCCTTATTTATTTCTGAGTTTTAGATGGAAATATTTGTTTAGATCATTAGCAAGCAAGTACAAATATTTTTTCACAAATCAAGAAGATTATTGGAATTTTTATGATATATCATTTTATGAGCGTAAGTATAAGTTTCGCCCTACTTGGTTTATTGGAGTAAATAGTGCTAAAGAAAATATTTTTGATTATGAGATTGATGATAAAGATTTGATTAAAGAACATTTAGAATTATATGATCATGGGGCTGAACTTTCTATATTTTCAAATAAATTAAAACCTTCAATGGAAGATTTAAGGAAAAATATTGAAGATTTCGTTTCAACATTAAAAATTAATAATAAGAAATTTCCCAATGGTATTAGGCATAGTAATCTTGACAATGAAAATAGTAATCTTCATAAAATTCATACTGATTTACATTTTAAGTATTCTTCAACTAAAAAAATACCACACAGAAATTGTTTCATTAATGGTTTTTCTTTACCTTTTCCAATATATTCTATTCAAGGTCCTACGAATAGAGATCCTTTATGGGAAATACCAATAACATTTTCAGATGAAACTTTGTATTTAACAAAATATAAATATATCCCTTTTGATGTTGCTATGAATTCTATTAAAGAATTAATTAAATCTGTTAAAAAAGTACGTGGTTTAGTACATTTCCAATTTTCTAACAGCTTGTTTTATGAAATCCCATATATGCATAAACTTTTTGAATATACTGTTGATCAATTAAATTATCAAAATGCTTATGTAGCGACTTGCTCAACCATTATTGATTGGCTCAATAAAAGGCAAAAAGTATTAATTAAAGAGACTGAAAATAGAATAATTATTGATTTTGATGATAATATTGAGCAGATGTGTTTTGAAATTATTGGAAATAAAGTTATAGCTAACGTTGAAGGTGGTAATCGCAGCTTCCAGAAAAATTTTGTTCATTTTATAAATATCACAAAAGGATTATCAGTAGAGATATTTTTAATTGATTTTAATCAGGAATCAGAAAATTAATGAAGAAGATATTAATACTTAGTGTTTCTCATTTTTGGTATGATTCTCGACTTTTTTTTAGAGTTATAAAAAGTTTATTAAAAAAGAATAATGTTTCTGAAAGTGTTCAAGTATATATTAAGTTAATGACTCAGAATTCTAAAGATAATCTACAAATAGAAGTTGAAAATTTTGAAAAGGTATTTATTAGCAGTAAGCTAAATAGATTTGCTGTTTTGAAATCTTTTATAAAAGAAGGGCTGAGTTATCAACCTGATATTGTAATTTGTATTGAGCCTCTAACTCTTATAGCAGGACATATCTTAAAAAAAAGGACACAGTGCCGTTTTATTTATGATTCACATGAATATTTTGCTATGGCTTTTGAGGAGAAATATAAGTATACTTATTCCTTATATTGGCAAGTTGAAAAATATTTTGCTAAAAAAACAGATGCAATTATTACTGTGAATAAAGAATTAGTACAACATTTATCAAAAGCAAATCCTAATACTCATTTATGTGCAAACTATCCCGTAAAAGATTTATTTCTAAAAAATACAGGGGAAACAATTAAAAAAGAATATGATTTAATCTATGCCGGTGGAATATGTTTTGAAAGAGGTTTATTACAATATTTGCAAGCAGCAAGATATTTAAAAGCAGATAATATTGTGTTTACTTTTGTTATAGTTGGAGTTTTCTTTGAAAAATCAACAAAGGATTTTTTTGATAATTATTTAAAACAATATCATTTAGAAAATATCGTTATATATATTCCATACATTCCTATTGAGCAAGTTTTGCTTGAAATAAGAAAATCAAAAATTGGTATATTTATGGGTGATATAACTAAACGACCAAGATTAGATAAAACTCTTAATATGAAAATATTTGAATATTTATCTCAAGGAATTCCTGTTATTGTAAATGATTCAACAGTTTTAAAAGATTTTGTCAATCAAACTAATAGTGGATGGGTTATCCCATACAGCTCTAAAGAATTATATAAATTGATGAAACAGATTATTAATAAAGAGTTTGATTTAGAATTAATTGGTAATGAAGCTAAGCAGTTAGTTTATGATAAATATGTTTGGGAAAATCAAGAAGAAGTTCTATATAATGCTGTTTTTGGAATGAAAAAATGAATAAATTAAATAAAAAAAGACTCTTATATATAGCGTATTTTTACCCTCCCTTAGGAGGCCCCGGAGTTCAAAGACCTATAAAAACTATAAAATATCTATCCTTAAAAGGATGGGTTGTAGATGTTTTAACTGTTAATGATATACAGTTTCATTCTTATGATTATAAATTGTTAGATGAATCAAAAGCTGACAATATATATCGTACTTCATCTTTAGATGTAATGAGTATATACAAAAAAATTATAAAAGTCATATCAAAATTTAAAACTTCAAATGATAACCCAAAAAATAGAAAAAATATTGATAAGGTTTATTTTAAGACTCCCGAAAAATTTAAGAAGATCATAAGGGGTATTTTTCCTATTGATGATAAAATAGGGTGGTTGCCTTATGCTTATTTAAAAGCTATTGATTTATGTCGTAGAAAGCGTTATGATGCGATTTTTGCTACAATGGGACCCTATACTTCAGGTTTGCTTGCTTTGAAGATTCATAATAAATTAAATATACCTTTTTTTATTGATTATCGTGATCATTGGACCTTAAACGCTTATCCGCAATATTCACTTTCTTTATTGAAAAAAAAAGCTCAAATGTATGAAAAGTTATTATTAAGAAAATCTTTAGGTGTTAGTGTTGTAGGTAGTTTAATGAAGGATAAACTTTGTCAATATTTTGGGCAAGATTTAAAAAATAAAATCGAAGTAGTATATAATGGTTATGATGAAGATGATTTTACTTTTAGTACTCATTTACATACAACAGATAAAAAAATAATACGATATGTTGGAAATTTTTATGGTTATAGAACTGTGAATTACTTTATCAAGGCGTTATGTATCTTGCTTAAAAATAATCAATTACCTGAAAATATTATATTTGAATTTGTTGGTAATTATTATATTGAATCTTTGAATGAACTTAACAAACAACAATTAAAACAGTTTATTAATGTTATTCCGCAAGTTAATCATAAAAAGGCTGTTGACTTAATACAGTCCGCAGATGCTTTGTTGTTATTTATCCCAAGTATTAACAGTGATGATGTTATCCCGGGGAAAATATTTGAGTATATGAGAGCTAAGAAGCCTATTTTATCTATGATTCCTGCTAATGGAGAACCTGCAATGATATTAAGACAAGCCGGTCATAAATACTTTTGTGCTATGGAAGATGTAGATTCTATAGTGAATAATCTTAAGTGTTTAATATCTTCATTATCTGTTGAGGTTGAACAGGATTTGGGTTTTAATGATGAAGTGATTAATAATTTTTCCAGAGAAAATCAATCATATAAATTAGAAAAATTTATAAGTAAACAATTTGAATCTTTAAATAAAATAGTATGAAAAAAATTAAAGTACTTCATTTGCAGTTATTACCACTTTTATCGGGTGTTCAAAATATGATGATACAATTACTTAAAGGGCTGGATCCTAATGAGTTTGAAATATTTGTTGTATCAAAGGGAGATGGTCCTCTTGTTGATGAAGTAGAAAAAAACGGATGGACACATATAACATTAGATTATTTAGTAAGAGAGATTTCGTTTAAGGATTTTAAGGCAATGATTGGTTTTTATAAAATATTAAAAATGATAAATCCTGACATAGTTCATACTCACTCATCAAAGACCGGATTTATAGGTCGTATTATTGCAAGAATTGCCGGAATTAAGTTAATAATACATACCTTGCATGGTTTTTCATTTCATCCTTATCAAAATTTTACTACCCGAGTTTTTTATCAATTACTGGAGTCATTTGCAGCAATGTTTGCACATTATAATGTTTTTGTAAATCAATATGAAAAAGAATTTGCTATTCATAAATTAGGGTTTAATCCTGCAAAAAGTTTAACCATTTATAATGGAATTAATGCTTACAAAAAAATAAGAGAATATCCTGAATCTTTTAACTTTATAGAAAATTCTTTAAATATTGTTTCAGTTTCTCGGTTTTCAGAGCAAAAAAACATTGTATCAACAATTGAGCAAGCAATAGATATTGTTAATATGTACGAAAATATAAATTTTACTTTTTATGGAGATGGAGAATTATATGGTCTTTGTCAAAAAATTATTAAGCAAAATAAAGCTCAAGATAAGATTTTTTTACCCGGATGGGCTAAAGATATTCAAGAAATATTGCTTGGGTATGATGTGTTTTTGCTTAATTCATTATGGGAAGGTTTACCTATTTCAATTTTAGAAGCAATGAGTGTAGGATTACCGGTTATTGCTTCTAATATTAAGGGTAATAACGAGTTAGTGGATGAAAGTAATGGCTGGTTAATTAAACCTTATGACTTAAAGGGTCTTCAAAAGGTTGTTGAGCAAATTATGCTTAATCCTGAAGATATTGCTTTAAAAGGGAAACAGTCTTTAAAAAAAGTAACATATATATTCCAAGAAGAGTTATTTATAAATAGATATGTTGAATTATATAAAAAAAGATTTACTAAAGAAAATGCGGATGTAGTCAATGAAAGATGATTTTACGTGGTTATTTTGCTTACTTGGTATTTTGTTATATTTCACAGTTAAATATTTAACAAAGCTATATATAAAGTATTCTTATAAGCATAATATATTGGCATATCCTATAGAAAGATCAGCTCATAAAGAGATTATTCCTACCGGTGGAGGTTTAATTTTTGCCGGTTCTTTTCTGATTGCCTTATTTGTATCTACAATTGGTGTCCATGACATTGTTATTAGAGAATCAATTTATAAAATTATTTTCGTGGGATTAAGTGTTCTTTTTTTAGGGTTTATTGATGATAAGTATTCTCTTAAGGCGAGATATAAATTAGTAATGCAAATATTTATATCATTTATTATGGTTGGCTTAGGTTTTAAGATAACATATTTTACTAATCCGTTTGGTTCTCAAATTATGTTGCATTTTTTTTCAATACCAGTGACAGTTTTATGGTATTTAGTAATGATGAACTCAATAAATTTAATTGATGGTTTGGATGGATTAGCTTCCGGGATTGCAATGATTGCTTGTTTGATTTTAATGGTTTTTTCGTTTTATAGCAAAAACTTTTTAGTGTTTATCAATTCATTTCTTTTTTTTATCAGTTTAGCTGCATTTTTAAAGTATAATTATCCTCCGGCCAAGATTTTTATGGGAGATTCGGGTAGTTTATTTATTGGATTTATTTTATCAAGTCTTTCGATTGCCGGTAATGAAGTTCAATTTAAAGGCTTAACTACTTTTACCTTACTAGTGCCAATAACTGTGATGTTTATTCCTTTCGGAGATACCTTTTTTGCAATAATTAGGAGGATTAAAAATAAACAATATATCTTTAAAGCTGATAAAAGTCATTTACATCATAAAATGATAGAATTAGGGCTTTCTCCAAAGGCGGTTACTTTGCTATGTTGGTTTATCACATTAATATTTGGTATTATTGCGTTAGGTTATTTATTTGTTGGAAAGCAAATAATGCTTATTGTTCTTGTTTTTGTAAGTTTATTATTAATTGGTTTGTTTTTTTATCTATATAAAAAGGAGTTATTCAAATGAAGAAATATATGATTCTTGTTGGTTTGAGTTTAATTTTATGTTGTTTAAACGCTCAAAGAAATTGGCAATCTTTTACAAATACAAAAAATATGAGACAAGCAATTGAGTATAAAAATGATATTGTTATCGCTACATCAGGCGGAGTCGAGTTTTTTAATCCGGAAACTGCTTCTTTTATAAAAACACTCACAAATATTGATGGATTGAGTGGGATAGATATCCGAGTTATAGATAAATACAATGACGAATTGTTGATAGCTGTGAATTCTATTGGTATTGATAGATATAAAAATGATGAATTTCAAATCAGCTTAAATCAAGCACTTGGATTATCATCTTTAGATATTAATTCAATTTATAGTAATGAAAATACAATTTTTGTATGTACAGCCGGAGGTTTAATTACCTTTGATAATGATGAATCTTATCCTTTCCCTCTTTTTGAAAATTTATATACAGCAAGTGACGGCTTAAATTCTGATTTTGTTAATACTATTTTAATTGATGATGATAATTATTTGTTTGTTGGTACAGATAAAGGTCTCAACAAAGTGCATCTTGATTCCTTATATATTAATGATGCTTGGGAAACTTATTCTTTTGGATTTAATATACCTGTAAATTCTATTGATTTAAATGATACTCATATTTTACTTGGAACAACAAATGGTGTATATAAAATTGAACGTCAAAATTTTGGGGATCCTACATCATATACAAATTATTTTTCTCAAACTAATATAAACCAAACTTTTTTTTATCAAGATAAAATCTATGCTGTTTTTGGTAAATGGGACAATAATGCCGGAGAATATAGGGGAGATTCACAAAATAGGGCATTGGGGATAATTGGAGATAATGATATAGATTTAATTTATTTTAATGATAATGAAAAAATCAAAAAACCTATAACCAATATATTAGTGTATGATAATAATTTGATTGCTACGAGTTGGGGCGAAGGTCTTTATATCTATTATAATGAATTTGAAGAATGGGAAAATTATAAACCAAATTGTATTTTTAATAGTACAATTTCAAAAATTACTATTGATAATACCGGCAATGTTTGGTTTGGTGACGGTCTTATAGAAGGTGAATTAGTTGCCGGTCTAATGACCGGAGTGTCAAAACTTGATTCTCAAAATATGCAATGGTCTCATTATGGTGTAGAAAATTCAGGATTACATTCTAATAATATAGTTTCTATTGGTGTTGATTCTGATAATCGAAAATGGTTTGGTTCTTGGTATACTTCAGTTGTAGAAAATGGTGAAACAATAGTTTGGAAAGGTATATCGATATTAGATGATTCTGATGTGAATAATCCTCAATGGACATCTATTACGCCTTCTAATACTAATCCATATCTTTATACTGATACGATAGCTGATTTAGAATCTGTAGGTGATAAGATGTATGTTACTTCTTATGATGGTGGTGTTAATGTTATGAATAGTGATTTACAGGTTGAACATAAATTTGAACCTCCTTTTAGTTATGAAAGAAATATCGTAAAAACCTATTTTACCGGAAATCAAACTTTTTTAGGCTCTTATGATAGCGGTATAATATATTGGGATAGTGCTGATTTGCCTCAAACCAACGGGAGTTTTTGGAAGAGACCGGTAGCCAGTGAGTTAACTACTAATTGTTATGTTAAAGATATTGACTCCTGGACAGATAATTATTCTACTAAAGTATGGTTTGCTACTTCAAAAGGTATCTATATGATGGAAAAAACAAGTTACGATACATCTTGGTATAAAATTGATATTGATATTAAAAGAAGAAAATTTATTGATGGAAGTTTTCAAAATGAAACCTTATATTATGTTGATGAAGAACGTATATGGGGATCAGATATAACTAGTCCAACTTGTCTTTTAATTGATCCCTTTGGTAGGGTTTGGATGGGTTCAGAAGATAAAGGTATTTCTATGTATGATATGCAAGAAGACAGATTTTATAATTACAAGACTAAAAACTCACCTCTTATCTCAGATAAAATTACTGATTTAGCATATCAAGCTTCGACAGGATTTCTTTACATAGGCACTGATAGTGGTTTGAGTATTGTAGAAATTGGTAAAACAGAAAAAACTACTCGTAAACTAGGCAAAATTGCAGTATGGCCTAATCCATTTAAACCTGATAAAGATAAAGCTCTTACGATTAGAAATATTGATTATGAGTCAATGCCAATAGGTGAAAATGAATGTCGTATTTTTGATATTTCCGGTCAGTTAGTTGTTACTCTTTCAGAAAATAGATTTATGGAATTTACATGGAATGGTAATAATGAAGCAGGTAAAAAATGTTCTTCCGGGCTATATTTTTATTTAATAAAAACTGAAGCCGGAGATTCCGCAAATGGTAAGATTGTTTTGATTAGATAACAATAAGTTGTATTAGTAGGTTTAAATTCTTTGGATTTGAGTCTCTAATCGCAAATATCGTAGCTTGACCATTTTGATCGAGTAGCCGAGAAGGGACTTGAAGACAAAGAGAGACTGCCACGCTTCAACACCGTAGGTGTCAGCCTTTAATAGCCCATAGTGTGAACTATGGGTATGCGTTTCTTATAAAAATATCAGCTCCTTAGGAGCAAATGTTTGTAATGTGTCGCTCCTACAGAGCTAAAGAGGTTTGGGTGTATTTTATTCCCGGTGCTCACGCACCGGGCTATTAAAGGGTCGCATCTACGATGCTTTTATTGAACCTCAAACTGCGTTTGAGAATGATTAATGT
>JALNXV010000461.1 GCA_023230175.1 Candidatus Cloacimonadota bacterium | reverse complement strand
ATTTTACTGTTTTTTATAAACTAGGAAATTCAGACATTGAAACTGAATATTTTTCTTTTTCAGAATTCTATAATATGTTGAAAGAAGTTAAAGCTTCTTGGAAAATAAACGTAGTTGGATCTTATGAGGAAGAGGCTTTTAAGGCGAAAGAAGTTTTTCTTATAGCTCGTTAGTAATATAACTATAGTGACCGATTATTTTGAAAGAAAAAAGCATATTTTCTATTTTTGGACCAGCTCCGATATTATGCACTATTAATGGTGTATTGTTGTAATAACGATTAGTTACTATTCCAATATGAACTATGCCTTCTCTTAATTCCCAGATGACAAGATCTCCTGGAGCATAATCATCTGAATTTTGTGATAATAACAATTCTTTTCCAAAACGTTTAAAAAATACTTGAAGGTTTGGCACTCTTCGATGATCAATATTAGTATCTGTGCTAGACAATCCCCATTTTTGAGGATAGATACTAAAATTATTTTCCATGTCTTTGTGTACCTCTTCTTGTAAATCAATACCCATTTCTCGGTAGGCTCTAATTATTACATCTGTGCAGACACCTTTATCTTCTGGGACATCTCCCATGGGGTAATCTATCTGAAAATATGAGGGGTCGTATGTTACTTTTTTAGTTGTTTGATTAATAGCGGCATTAACCAGTCCTTCTACAAAATCATCTTCAAATGATTTTTCAGTTATTAATTTTTCTGGAACATTCCTATCCCAGCTAGCTTGGCTATTGCCATAAATTGATATTTTTTCTCCTAAATACTTAGGCAAGGAATTAAGATTTATGTCAAACCAGGCTTTGACTATGGCAAGACTTTCTCTCAAGCGATTAGCTATCTCTTTTGCATAAACTCTTTTGTCAGAAGGAAAACCATAAGCTTCTATTCCTAATTCTCTAGCGATATAAATAGATCTTGGTAGATGAAAGTTTTGAGTTGAAATTATAGCAGATTTTATGCCAAATATATATTTTGCTCTATACATTGAATCATATGTATCGAATCCAGCATGATCTGTAAAAATATCTTCTTCTGGAATTTCTTTTAATAAAAGATAGCTTTTAACTGCGTTTACTTCGTCATAGTTATCTTGTCCATGGTCTCCACTTATTAATATTTTTTTGACTTTTCCTTTATTGTAAATTTCTATTGCTGTGTCTACACGATCTTGGAGCATAATGCTTAATTTTTCTTCGTAAACCTTTGCTCCTAAGATTATAACAGCCTCTGAATTTGTTAAGGAGTCTTTCTCGGTGACTATATATTTATTGCCTTTAATTATAACGTAGCTATTTATGACAATAAAAAATAATAATAGTGATAGGAAAAATGTTAAAATTATTTTTTTGATTTTTTTCATATTTTCGATTTATTGAGTATAACATAGTTAAAAATGTTGACAATTGTCTTCTTGACAATTTATTTTAGTGGTATCATTTAAGTAATAAAAATAAATTTAAAAATATGTTTGAAGAAATAAACTTTAAAATTTTGATAGCTGTAATAGTAATTTTAATAGTTGCAGGTGTTTTTTATCTTCAAAAAGATTCTTTGCAAGAAAATAATCCAGACGTTATAGTTGGTGGAGATCAGGATACGCATGGTTGTATTGGTTCCGCTGGCTATTCTTGGTGTGAATCAAAGGGAAAGTGTATTCGAGTTTTTGAAGAATTCTGCCTAGACAATGTTTTGTCTATAGTTGATTCTTTAGGCAATTACTCTGGAGTATATTTAGAATCATTGGGAGAAAATGAATTTAACTGGTTTTTTAAAAAAGAGGAAGAAGTTTTAAAATTAATTGTTCCTGGGGTTGCCTATATCGCTGAAGATGTGGGCCGTGAAAATTATGAAAAAATTGAAGAATATATGAACAATAATTTTGAACTAGATTCTTACAATATAGCAGATGGAGTAGTAGGAGGTTTGCGTGGTTATTATGTTAATTATATGGTTTGTAACCTTAGTTTCGAGCATGAAGAGATGGAGGAAAATGAGTATGGTCTTCTTGAACCCAAAGGAGATAATTTAAATGTAAGGTTAGATTGTGGATACTTTAATAAAAATGATTATAATTAAAAAAACATGTCAGATTTTATTAATTTTATAAGAAAGCAAGGTGTAATAGGTCTAGCGGTTGGTTTTATACTAGGAGGAGCAGTGTCAAAGGTAGTTTCGGCTTTAGTGGAAGATATCATTAATCCGATTATTGGTGTTGTTCTTGGTAGGGCTGGAAGTCTTGCTACGGCTACTTTTAGTATAGGAACAGTTGAGATATTCTGGGGTCATTTTATTGGAATTATCATAGATTTTATTGTCATTGCAGCGGTTGTTTACTTTGGAATGAAATTTCTTAAATTGGATAAACTAGATAAAAAAGATTAATTATGAAAATTATTTGTCTGCTTCCAAGAATATTAAGTTTGTGTTTTGTTCTGTTTCTTTCTCTTTTTTCCCTAGACGTTTTTAGTGAATATTCTGGATGGGATGTAATTATTCCTTTAATAATTCATCTTTTGCCTTCTTTTGTTTTGCTTTTAGCTGTTTTGATTGCTTGGAAGTATGATTTGGTTGGGGCAATTGCTTTTATATGTTTTTCTATCGCTTATATCTGGTTAGTTGGTCTCGACCGACCTTTGAGTTGGTATGCTTCAATTTCTCTTCCTTCGCTTATAGTGGGACTATGTTTTTTATTGTGTTGGGTTAAGAAAAGAAAAAATAATTTATGAAAGAAAAAATAGCTATAATATCAATACTAGTTAATGTTGCTTTGTCTGCTGGAAAAATAATTGTTGG
>JALNXV010000459.1 GCA_023230175.1 Candidatus Cloacimonadota bacterium | reverse complement strand
AGAGATACAGTTCATCAATGAATCCGATCTTCAGAAGCAGGAAGAGCTGATGACTCCGTTTGTCTTCTGATTGCTTGCTCTGCAGGTTTGTCAGGCGGTACGGAGTGAAGCCAACCGCTCCAGAAGGTCCAACCCTTCGGTCCTCGCCATAGGAGCCATGGTCTCCATAGTTAAGCCAACCGTTCGGTCCGCTCCATAAAGTCCTACCGTTCGGTCCTCGCCATGGTCTCCATAGTTAAGCCAACCGTTCGGTCCGTTCCATAGGGTCCAACCGTTCGGTCATCGCAATAGAGGTCAATGAAGCAGGCTTTGAAGATAAGAGAGGCTTCGTTCTGCTTCTGCAATATTCGGAATGAAGGGCATGCCCTGGAATTCAAGGTCGATAGAGTCGCAGCAGTTGTCTTGGCTGACGATGCTGATGATTTTTCCCCAGTCAGAGGCTCCGCTTCCAGGAAGCGTTGCTCTGAATGGTTTTTGGCTGCCGTACAGGCCTTTGCTGGCAAGAAGAGCTGAATCAATGATTCCATCCTTGCCATGAAGGTGCATGATGCGTTTCTTCCATGTGGAGAGCTGGGGAAGAGGATCGGCAAATGCTTCTATCTGGTGGCATGGCTCCCATTGGAGCCCGATTTTTGGATCGTCAATGGCTTGGAACATCAATTCCCAGGCATCTGGATTGATTGCAATGTTCCAGTTGCCTTTCTTCCATGAATCACCCATGCGGCAGTTTTCAAAAAGAATTCCACGGGCACCTGAACTGTATGAAATATCAAGGATGTCTGAAAAGAATGCTTTCCATGCTGGAATAGAATCTGGAACACTTTTTCCTGTGGGCCTGCCAGCAAATCCTGAGATGAATGGATTGCCGAATCTGGGAGCGGATGCTGCAAGCGTTTTCCAGATTGAAGAGATTTCTTGTCCCTTCGGACTGTCCATAAGGGGATTCCCGAAGATTGAAATGCATGAAACAGGCATGCCCGAATCGGCAATTGTGTCTGCAAGCTGGTCGATATCCATGCCGTCCAATGTCTCCCAGAAGAATACATTGATGTCCTGGAATCCTCTGTCTTTCAGCAGCTTGAGGCTGTCTGATGTGATTTCATGAGCAGCTATGACTGCTCCAATCCTGAGTTTCAATATAGTACCTCCTCAAGTATCCTCTGGACTTCGACAGCCCTTTCAAGAGAAGGAAAATCTTTTGGAAGAAGCTGTGTTTGGCCAGAAACAAGATCCTTGAACATCTCGTAAGTCGGAAGAGCCTTGACTCCCCCTATTGCTTGGACTGTGCCGTCAGTGGAAGTGACGAACAGGTTCTTGCGATCCTTTGTTGTGTCAATCATCGCAGTGGCTTTGCTTCCGAATACTTTGATGATTGTAGCTTCATTGTAGATGTCTGAGATGAACGTGCATCGGATTGTGCAAGGAATTCCATCTGCGTCGAAAAGCCCGAGGTAGTCGACCGGAATGATCGGCTGGCCCGGTGAAGAGGGGAGTGATGCATGATACTTCGCTTCCTTTGATGATGAATACTGGATCCGCCCTTTCCTGATCAGTTCAGGAAGGGTTGTCATGCTGAGTGTTTTCTTGAATTCAATTTTTCCGAAGAGCATTATCATCGTTTCGATCATGTGTGCTCCGAGGTCGGCAAAACAGCCTCCTGCTGAGAATTCAGGAGAGATTCTCCAAAGCAGCGAATCGTTTTCTCTCCAGTTGCCCATCGAGTCATGGCTGAGCCAGTTCTGGCAGTATTCGATTTCAACCTTCTCAATCTTGCCAAGGCTGCCTTCCTCAAGCATGTTCTTCAAAACGAACAGAGCTCCGACGTTGCGCTTTGAGAAATTCACCATGCATGGACTCTTCAGATTGTTCTTTAGAAACTCAGCATCGCAAAGATGCCTTGTAAGCGGCTTTTCCAGAAACATAGGTTTTCCAAGCAGGTCAGCCTCAATGTAGCAATCTCTGTGCATTGAGTCAGGAACGGCTAGGGAAACAGCATCGGTGATGCCAGGAAAGTCAGAGATCTTTTCACCTGCCCAGGGGATGCCATAGGTCTGCTTCGCTTCTTCTCGCATGGCAGGATCAGTGTCGACACCTCCTGCAAGTTCAAATCCAAGGGCAGAGAATTTCTTCATATGATATTTTCCCATGCTTCCAAGTCCGACCATCAGCAATTTCATGGCTTTCTCCTTTTTCCTGTGGAATTCCGTATGACAAATCCTGTATCAACCCAGATCTGCTCTGGGTTGTACTGAGGACTGTTGACCATTTTAATCAGGAGCCTGGCGGCTTCTGTTCCCATGCTGGTTATAGGATGGTTGACTGTCGTAAGCGCCGGAACTGTGTTCGAGGCTGCAAAGAAGTTGTCGAATCCGATAACGGAAAGGTCATCAGGAACATTGATGCCCTTTTCCCTGCAGGCAGTTATCAAGCCGATTGCTTCACGGTCGCTTGCTGTCATCACAAGCGTTATGTCTTGTCCGAGCTTGCCGTCGAATTTGGAAAAGCTTTCATATCCGGATCGGTGAGAAAAATCTCCCTCTACGATTTCGGTTTTCATTCGGAACTTCTGTGCAAGTGTCTGGAAAGATTCAAGCCTGTCCTGGCCATTAAGGTATGAAAGGTCACCGGTTATGTATCCTATGCTTTCATGCCCCAGGCTTGCAGCATGCAGAAATGCTTTCTCCATGCCTTGATATGGTTTTGCATATACGCTTGAAACTCCTTCCTGGTAGTTGTTTACAAGCACGAAAGGAAGCTTGTCTGAAACGAGTGTCTGAAGGCCTCCATAATGGTACGGGGTGACAGCGAAGATA
>JALNXV010000458.1 GCA_023230175.1 Candidatus Cloacimonadota bacterium | reverse complement strand
TACGGCATTATTCTGTCCTGGCTTGCAGCACCAGTTCCAGAAATTCTGAAACGAAGCGCATGCATTGAATTCGATTGCCTTTCCCATAATGCTCCACTTCATTTCAAGCGAAATCTGAAGCAGGTATTCCGGCACATTTCCCGCTGCGGTGCACAATGGCGAAAGGCTTGAACCGATTTCATCTGCCGCAGGGCAGTAGTCAGTTCTGCCTTTTCCTAGACCGGTATCTCCCTGGGCTTTGAAAAGGACGTCTGCGGCGGCTGAGAGATCATCTGAGAAAGCGTGATGGACTCCTGTTGACAGAGCTGCTGTGTTTGGCCCGAAGCTGTGTCCTATGAAGCCCGCATCCGAGCCATCCCACATCCTGTTCCCGGCAATCAGGTCAGTCTTGAAATGGTCGGTTCCTGATTTTAGATAGAGTGCGGGGCTGGTGTAAACTGCTTCCAGGTGCCACATGTTTCCCCTGAGGTTGACCAGCAGCCCATAGGCATTAGGATCATATTGCTTTCCTTCGGAGCTGAGCTGTATCTGGTCAAACATCGCTTCTGCGTGAAAGCTGAGGCTTTCCATGATTGCCCAGTCGACCTCCAGCCCGAAGAAATTGTTCACGTTGCCGTTCAGATAGGAATTTGTATTGTGGAATACCATGAAAGGGTTCAGAAGCTTAGGGTCGAATGCATTTGCTGCTGTGCTTGCAAGCATGCCTTCGTAGATGGTCAGAGCCAGATTGGACTTCAGAGCCAGGCTTGCTCTGTGCATCACCACCAGAGGTCTGGCCTTGTCCATTGACGTATAACTGTGGCTTGTGTTGCTGTTTTCCGGATCAAAGCTGTTGATAAGAAGGTCGTAGCTGAACGGGAAGGCATTGACTGACAGCTTGATGATATCCCTGAACACGAAGTTGTCACCTAATGCAAGGTTGCCTGTGACTCCTAGCCCCTCGGAAGCTCGGGTTCGTCCGATGAGAATGTTCAATGAGCCTGCTCCGAATGAAAGATATGCTTCATGAGGGAAAGTCAGGTTTCCGCCTGTTGGGTTGACGAGGAGATTCGTTTCCAGCTTGCTTTTGTGGATGTTCTCGCGTCGCTTGCTGATTTCAAGCGTGAATCGTCCGAAGGTGTATGGACTCAGATACAGGTCAGTGATCGTCTTTATGAAAGGAAGCCGGTCCTTGTACAAAGGTCTCCAGTCGGATTCTGCGAATCCGGAGGGATCAGGGCTTGCCCAGTAGAGCTGCGGCATGAGAAGAATGTCCGCATTATAACTAAAGTTCTTTGAGACGGAATGAAGACTCTCGCCATTCAGCTTCTTCTTGACTTCATCCAGCTTTGGAATCAGATAGTCAGGAAGCCTTGACTCAAGGCCTGTCTCATCGATGAACACAAGAAGGGCTTCGGCCGAAGCTGGGTAGATGACCGATGGAACAGAGATTCCGGCTGCAAGAAACAGATTGTCCAATGTCTGTACTTCGATGGAATTCTGTGTGAAGACTTGCACCGTGGCAAGCAGCAGGGCCGATGCTGAAATGAATATCAACAGGATTGATGCGGTGGCTTTCTTGATTGTCATACTCTCCCCTTGGGCACAAACGGCTCAACCATAACATAACCAGAAGAAAAAAGGAACCGGTTCCGTAGAGCGAATAATTGTTTTGCTTTTTGAACAATTGTCTGTTATGGTGTTTCCGTGAGGTAAAAATGAAGAAACCATTTGCTGTTGTGGCTATGTTCGTTGCTGTCTGCGCTGTCTGCTTTGCCGCAGCAGGTCAGTATTCTTTCGGAAACGGCAGGTTCTATGCCGATCTTCTACCATCTGATGAGCTGTATCCAGAGGCTCTTTTCGACATCTATTCACCGCAGTCGGATCTGACTCCGATGTTTCTTTCAGGCGGTGCTTCCAATCCGATCAATCTTCGGACTATTGTCCAGGATTCGGCGGGGATGAACCAGTATGTGGATCTTCCTTACCGTGATGATGACCTTGGCTCTGATGATAACATGTACCTGAGGATGAAGACCGGTATCAATCTCAGCCTGTTCAGGCTGGGATTCGGGATGCAGGATGCGCTGGGAAAGCCTCTGGTGGAGATCGAGGGCTCCGTTCAGGGAACTGTGAGCACGCTTTTCTGCGGATTCGAGAAGAATGATACCCTGGGATTTGATGGAACCTATTTTTTTGGTGCCAATATGAGAATTGCGAATATCGTTTCTTTCCGCTTCGGGCTTCACCACTTCTCAGGCCACTACGGCGATGAGATGCTTGAGAAGTTCTATTCCCAGAATGGAATCGACTTCTCTTCTTCCGATCCTGAGCTTACAATCAACGGTGCTGATTACAAGTACATAGGGCTGATGGAGTATGTCAGGGACAATTCGTATCTCATGGGCGTCAGCGTTCAGACTCCTTGGTTCGTGCGCATCTACGGCGAGCTTGAGATCCCGAAGAATCCAAGCTGGATCCGTCCGTTTGTCCATGTTCCTGCCGATTACGAGAATACCATCCCAGGTGATGAGGGGCGTCCGACCTTGATCGACCGCATAGGCGGAGATGCAGCTGACGGCGAGCACTGGGATCAGAGCCAGCTTGATGCCGAACAGGAGCTCAAGCGAAGCGGAAACTACAAGGCGCTTCGGATCATGACCGGAGTTGAAGTTAGTGTTCCTATTCCTTCCTTCGGGGCAATATTCGCAGGCGTGAATATCCAGCTTCATCAGGATGGTCAGACCAAGCACCAGTACGGCCAGTACAGTGCGGACAATCCTTGGGAATTCGAGATCACCGCAGGCGGTGGAGTAGAGATCGGAAGCGGCTTGAGGATCGA
>JALNXV010000457.1 GCA_023230175.1 Candidatus Cloacimonadota bacterium | reverse complement strand
TTTTACCTGACACCCTATACATTTTACCTTTTAAAAAAAACCTTATACCCCACCCATAATAAAAAGGAATATTAACAATTTTTACTCCTTGAATATCTTCGTATAAGATTGTTTTTTTAAATAACTTTAAATTAAAGTATGTTACAACTTTATTTTCTGTTATAATTATATGCAATCTACTAAAAACTAACAACACTAACAATAATGCAATTATTATCAGAAAATTAACCGCATTCATTCCATTAATGTAAACAACCAATATCGTAGCAAATAAACCTAAAAGTAATATAATAATTACTTCATAACCCAATTGACTATGCTTATAAGCTTTCATTTTACCCTCAAATGAAAAATTCATTTACCTTTCGACAATAAGTATCTCTAAAAATAGGTTAAACTATTCAAATATTATTAGATTACCAAAAAATGTCAATAAATATTTTTATAAATAATTATTTGTTTCCATTTTTTTAAATTATCTTTGAATTCAAGTAAATAAGTAAAAACCTTTTTACATGCAACGAATATAATTAAAAGATGCATAAAACAAAGATAGAATAATATTTAAGAGACTTAATATCTTAATAAAAAATTATTTTTATTGACAAGAGTATTTTATATTGTTATATCTATGATAAGGTTATATAAGGAGATGATATTAATGAAAAAGGTTATAATACTTTGTTTATTGAATGTATTTATTTTAAGCTATTTATATGGAGTAAGAAGTCTTCGATATTTCAAAGATGAAGCCAAAAAGAGAGCAGTTAATCAATCAAAAATTGATAGTCTTAAAGCTAAAGTGAATTTTGAGGGAAGCATAATTTATGACGACATTAATAATAAATTTAGATTATATAAAGGTAATTTTACAGATATTAAAATATCTTCAAACCCGGACTCAACAGAAATGAAAGAAATCTTTGAACAAGTTTACATAAAAGCAAAACCCTTTTTTATATATGGAGATGAGCCGGTATTGCAAGATAAAATGGAAATATCTTCAAATTCATTTTCAATAAAGTATTCCCAAGAAAAAAATGGGAAGAAATATGAAGGTCAAATCATTTATTTTAGCAAAGAAAAATGCTTCTTTTTTAAAAAATTAGAAGAAATAATATATCATGATATGGAAGAGTATACACGTCAAAGAACTATTATGCAGGAAAGAGCTGAAAGGTTCAAACAAGAAACCGGATTTGAAGGGAATATAGTTCAACAATTTAGAGAAAATGAACCTATGAAATTAGGACAACTATATGGTAACTTTAGTGATATTGTAGTTACTGCTAAAGAAGATACTGTAATTATGAAACAGATCTTTGAACAGGTAAAGGCAAAAATTATGCCCTATGTCAAGGCAGAAGAAGGACAGTTGTTTGCTGAAAGTGTATATACTAATATTGTTACTACAGGGATTACTTATAATCAGAAAATCAATGGTTACCCGATTTATAGAGCAGGAAGATTGAATATTAGATATAACTTTTCAACGAGTGAGTTCATAATAACAGACAATACGAGAGAAATCTCCGCAGAATATGTCCCGATAAATATAACGGAAGATGAGGCTATTGAAATCGTTAAGAAGCATTATGGAGAAACAAGTAATTCAATATTCGTAATTAGAACATTACAACCCCCGTTAGCATATTCTCCGATTAATGAAAAAGCTAATTTTAACTATTTCAAACTTTGTTATTTAGTTAAATATAATGATATATTGCATCATATAGATCCTACTACAGGAAATATTATTTATTATTGGAAAATTCCGGTATTTAAGATGAATTATTATGTTACCGGAGATAGATATAACATAAATTTAATCAATCCTATTGATCCCCAATCAGACTCATTAGCAATACCGAATGTAAGACTAACACAAAGAATAGAAATAGATTCAACATATGTAGATTCACTTATTGGATTTACAAATGAATATGGATATGTTAGTGTAGATGATGACATATTGCATGATTTTGATTATACTTTATTTTACATCAATTTAATTCTTCGAGAATACCCAAGACCATATGTTTATGGAACTATAGACACTGTGTATATTAAACGGGATAATGTTACATATTTCGGTGATAATGGAAGTAATTCAGCAAATGTTTATTATCATGCAATTGATCAACTAGAAAAGTTAAACAATAGACCTTCAGTTGAAATTACTACAAATGTTCCTGTAGATTCGTTAGAAAATGGATTCGGTAGTTGTAATATAGAAGGTGACGTTAAAATAAGGGAAGATTCCGGTGCATATTCTCACGTTATAAGACATGAGTTAAGTCATGCTTATACTTTTAATAAACTTGGCGGTAATGCTTTTGGTGACACACTTCATAGTGCTATGGATGAAGCCTTTGCCAATTATCTTACACTTACTGTTACAAATTCAGATCAATTTGATGCACCAGGTTCTACTATTCCTTTTTCATATATTAATATAAATGATTGTAGCCCTCCAGATGATTATAATGAAAACTTTTACAGTACATACAAAGCTAACTATCCTATCGCATCTGCCTGGTGGGAGTTAAGAGAACATTTCGGGGCAGAATTTTTTGATAATAAATTGATAGTAACACTTAAAGATTTTCTCAAAGATACAGATTTGTCTCGAAATGATTGGCACAAACCAAGAGTGTTTTATAATAAACTGATGAACTCTTCAACAGAAGAAGAAAGAACTATAATAGATTTAGCATATTCAGACAGAGGTCTTTACTTTACTCCTAAGGTGATAACAGTAAGTGACTTAAATTCAGATAAAAACAAAAATATATTTTTTAAATCTGAAGTATTAGCAAGTGCCTCTGAACCTATTCATAT
>JALNXV010000456.1 GCA_023230175.1 Candidatus Cloacimonadota bacterium | reverse complement strand
ATGTCATTGAAAAAAATGCTTTTCCCATATTGTAAATTATTATTGTAGTTAGTATTAAAAAACCTATTAAATGTAGGTAATACTTTTTAAAAATAAATGCTTTGATAACGTTAAATTCACTTATAAAGGATAAAAATGGAGGCAAGCATGCAATAGATAGAAATCCAAGAATCCATAAACTTCCTATTAATGGAGATTTTTGAGCTAAACCTTTTACTTGCTCAATTTTCGGAGTTTGATATATCTTTTCAATATTACCGGCAGTTAGAAATAAGAAAGTCTTAGCAAAAGAATGTGAAATAATATGAATGATTGCAGCAAAAGTACCAAATCCTCCAAGAGCGATTGCAATCATTATAATGCCGGCATTTTCAATAGATGAATAAGCTAGCATTCGTTTATAATTTTTAATTCTACGAATATAGTAAGTACTGATTATTAAAGACATAAAACCGGTAATCATTATTATATTAGATGAATATGTTTCCAATCCTGCTAATTTCATTAATTTATAGATTCTAAAAATAGGTATCATAGCTACGTTAAATAAAATTGATGCAAGTAATGCTGAGATATGTGTTGGTGCTTGAGAATATGTATCTGCTTTCCATGTATGCATTGGAGCTAAGCCCATTTTTGTACCGAAACCAACCAACATAAAAATAAAAGAAATCTTTAGCCAAAATGGAGAGAAAATATGTGCATTTGCCAATAAATCATCAAAGAATAAGGTATGGTGTGAACTAGTTCCCATTGATAATAAGATTATCCCAACAAATGCTAGAGATATTCCAATTGAGCATATAAACAAATATTTCCATGCTGCTTCTAAAGAACTCTTAGAGCGGTCATACCAAATTAAGAATGTGCTTGATAATGTTGTAGCTTCAATGAATACCCATAATAAAGCTAAATGTCTGCTTAATAATGCCCCAAGCATTGCAAATATAAAAGCTAATAAACAGGAAGTATATTCAGTTTTTGGTTTGAATGTATTTTCTTTATAATCTTTCATTTGATATATCATAACGCTGAGAAAAATTATACTCATAATTAAAAGTAAGATTTTGTTGATTGTATCAAAGTAAAAGTACTCTTCTAAGAAGTATGAAGCTTTTAAATTAAATAAGTATATAGAAATATTAAGGATAAACAATATAACAGCATAAGAAAGTTGAATAACTTGTTGAGATGATGCTGAACGTTTGATAATGGAAGTTAAACTAAAAAATATAAAGATAATAAATAGGATTTCAATCATTCTTCTACTCCGTTGGATACAGAAATTTTATCAATATGAAGTTCATCAAATCCTACTTTTACATGTGAAGTAAAAACTCCTAATAATAAAACAGCCAAAAATATATCTAATAATACTGCAAGGTTAATTAATATCGGCATTTCATGAGATATAGAAATTGATAATAAAAAAATACCATTTTCAAGCATTAAAAAACACATTACATGGGTAATAATCTTTTTTCTGCTTAATATTAAAAATAATGAAATCATAATTGTTGCAATAGAAACTCCAAAATATTTTATATTATAATGCTGAGCAGTATTTGATAATAAGTAAGATAATAAAAAACCACCTATCAATATGATACTGGCAATGATTAATGAATAAAATGCAGGTATATTTGCTTGCATTTCTCTTGAAATTTCATTTTTTTTGATTGTATATCTTAAAAAATATGGTATCATAATTGATTTAAAAATTAATGTTTCAAAGGTTAAGAAAATTATTGAGATAATATCAAGATTTCTATATGAAAATAATACTAAAAGAAATAGTATAAATCCTTGTACAGCAAGTATATTGATATACTTTATCAAACGACCGGTCATTACCGCCAATAAAATGCTGATACTAAAAATTACTAATAATAATTCAAGCATTAAACCCCCGACTCATTATAAAATCAATATCAAAACACATAAAATGGATGCAATTGATATACTTAAAAAAACAAATTGTGGAATATGTGACATTCTAAATCTTGAAACACATGATTCCAATAAACCAATAACAACTGATAAAACTATCTGCAATATTATATAATGAATAAATATAAATTTTGTTATAGATAACGAATTTATAATTAAACTGATTATTAGTGAGTTGAAAATTAACATTTTTAATCCTGAAGAAAAGTGAATTAAAGCTAAATCAATTCCTGAATAATCTAAGACCATCACTTCGTGAATCATAGTTAATTCTAAATGAGTTTTTGGGTCATCGACCGGTACTCTTGATGTTTCAGTTAAAAGTATGATAAAAAGAATAATAACAGATAAGATAGTAAATACTCCGGAATTACTTATTGTTATAAATAAATTGTGAAACGTTGCAATGTCTTTATTTAGAAATGCTAATGAACCCAATAACATAAACATTGCAGGTTCTGCAACAACAGAAAAGGTGATTTCTCTATTTGCTCCCATTCCTTCAAAACCGGAGCCGGTATCTAATGCTCCCAATATCATAAAAAATCTGTTTAATCCTAAAATATAACAAAATAAGATAAAATTACCTTGAAAATTTAAAATAGATTTTGAGCCCATTATGGGCATTAATAAAGCACTAAAAATCAAGCAACTTAACGAAATCGCCGGAGCATATTTAAAGATTATACTTGTTGTTCTACTTATTACTTGAGATTTCCTTAATAATTTAAAAAAATCATAATATAATTGTATTATTGGAGCACCTTGTTTACCTGCCATAAATGCTTTTGTTTTGTTTATTATTCCAAGTAAAAGTAATGGTAAAGTTATGAGAATGATAATAAATATAAATTCGTTCATATTACTTCCTATTTATTTATGTTTTTATAAATGTGTATAATG
>JALNXV010000061.1 GCA_023230175.1 Candidatus Cloacimonadota bacterium | reverse complement strand
GATATATTTTTAGATAGTGCATAATTATATACTTTGTCAGGTATTTCACCGGTTAACAGTATATAATCAACTTTTACATTTAGACAAATATCAATAAGTTGTTGAGAACGATAATATCTATCAGCTCTGGAATTTAGCATAATAATTTTGGTAATATCATTATCTAAACGTGATGTTACGAGATTATATAAAAATTCAGTCGATTCAGGATCATTAGCAGCAAAAACATTATATAAAACAATTAATTTATTTTTATCATATACTTCATATTTTTTTAATGCACCGGGATCCGGTTTAGCTGTTTGCATACCTTTAAGTGCAATTTCTCGAGGTATGCCACAATGTTCACATACTGCTAATGCTAATTGTACATTTTCTTTATGTTCTATGTAAGGAAAGTTGGCAATTTCATCATCAGTTACATCTTTTGGTCTTATTTTGTTAATCGTACAATTTCTTTGCTCAGCTACACTTTTAAAGTATGGAAACATTGCATCTTCAGAAGTTAAACAAACTCCATTATGGGGAATTGTATTACTTAGACACATTGCAATACTAGGTACTGTTGAACCCATTAAATCAGTATGATCAAGTCTTGCATTAGTAATAACACTTAAAGTTGACTTGACAAACATTTTTTCAGTTATCCACTGGAAAACAGGATTAACAGCCATACATTCAATTACAATTGCTTGAGGATTAAGAGATTGAGCAAATCTAAATATATATTTTTGTTCAATAATATTTGCTCCCATTAACCTAATTATCGCAGATTCTTGACCATCAGGTAATAGTACTCTTGGCATTGTACCGGTTGTTTTTCCAATTGTGCGAATATTACCATTCCTAAGTCCTGCTGCAATCAATCTGGTTACACTTGATTTACCTCGAGTTCCATTTACATGGATTCTAATAGGGATTGACAGGACATTTTTTCTGTGACGTAAATATTCAAATATCCAGTTAATTATTAACAACATTGTTGCTAAAATTAAAATCATCATTTTGAAGCCTCACATATTTTTTTGTTATTAAAAAGCAAAAAACATTCCATAAATATTAATCGATTAAAAATATCTAAAATGAATTTTGAATAAAAAAATAGGAGTTACAATCGTAACTCCTATCTGATTAACTTATAGATTTATACAACACCTTGGTCACACATTGCATTAGCAACTTTCATAAAGCCGGCAACATTAGCACCTTTTACATAATTTACGAAGCCTGATTCATCAGTTCCATAAGTCACACATTGTTGATGTATATTTTTCATTATACTAAGTAATTTTTCGTCAACTTCTTCTTTAGTCCAGCTAAGATGCATAGCGTTTTGAGTCATTTCAAGTCCGGAAGTAGCAACACCACCTGCATTTGATGCTTTACCGGGAGCAAAAAGAATTTTTGCATTTAAAAATATTTGCATAGCTTCAGGGGTACAAGGCATATTAGCACCTTCGGTAACACAAATAACTCCATTATCCACCAATGTTTTAGCATCAGTTTCGTTTAATTCATTTTGTGTTGCACAAGGTAAAGCGATATCAACTTTTTGTTCCCAAGGACGTTTTTTTGCAAAGAAAGGAACGTTGAATTTTTTTGCATAATCTTCTACTTTATCATTATTTGAAAGACGCATTTCAACCATATAGTCGATTTTTTCTCCGTTAATTCCATCTTTATCATAAATATAACCATCAGGTCCTGAAAGAGTAACAACTTTTGCACCAAGTTCAGTTGCTTTTTGAACAGCACCCCAAGCTACGTTACCAAAACCGGATACAGCTACTGTTTTACCTTTTAATGATTCACCCTTAGTTTTAAGTTGTTCTTGGCAGAAATAAACAACACCAAAGCCGGTAGCTTGCGGTCTAATTAAACTACCACCAAAGCTTAAGCCTTTACCGGTAATTACACCTGTGAAATGGTTAGCTAATTTTTTGTACATACCAAACATATAACCAACTTCACGTCCACCTACACCGATATCGCCGGCAGGAACGTCGGTTTCAGCACCGATATGACGGAATAATTCTTGCATAAATGCTTGAGAAAATCTCATCATTTCGCCTTCTGATTTGCCTTTAGCGTCGAAATCAGAACCACCTTTACCGCCACCCATTGGTAATGTTGTTAATGAGTTTTTGAAGATTTGTTCAAAACCTAAGAATTTTAAAATTGAAAGATTTACACTCGGATGGAAACGGATTCCACCTTTGTAAGGACCGATTGCACTGTTATATTGCACACGATATCCTCTGTTAACACAAACTTCACCTTTGTCATTAACCCATGAAATTCTGAATTGGATAACTCTTTCCGGTTCTACAATTCTTTCTAAAATATTGTTTTTTACAAAACGTGGGTTACTAATATAAGCATCCCATACTGTTTCAACAACTTCTTTTACTGCTTGTAAAAATTCAGGTTGGCCAGGATTTTTAGCTTCAACTTTTTCGATAAATTCATGCATGGTCATAATTGACAACCTCCATAATTTTATATTTAATTGTACTTAAATTATTAAAGCTTGATTTTATGTCAAGTTATTTAAGAAATTATTTTTTTAAAATTTTAGGATGAGCTAAATTTCTAATATAAAAATTTTCTAATTAATAAGAATACTATGCTTTTAGATAAATATAAAAATAAATGTTAAAATGATTATTGGATAATTGTGTTGTACGAGCATTCCTCTTTACACTATAACTACATAACTATAAGAATATCAATTATTAAACTTTTATTAAGGTGGATGCTTGTAGTAAAAATTATTAATATTTAAAACCCCCTTGTAAATTATACATCAAAAATACTTGACTATTTAAATGTTTAAAAAAAAATGAATAAGATTAAATATTTCGAGGTAAAAATGAAAGAGATAAGAGATATTGCAGAAAAAAATTTGAATATTGACCCTCAAATTCTTTGTAAATGTGGAGGGGCACACGAAGTTTGTTTAAATTGTAATAAATGTCGAGTAGGTATGCAAAATCAATTAGCGTTTAAAGAAAGTAACTTAAATGAACTAATTGATCATACATTACTAAAAGCTAATGCTAGTACATCCGATATAAAACATATCTGTGACGAAGCAAACTTATATAAATTTAAAAGCGTATGTATCAATCCATGTTTCATTAATTATGTTAAATTTAATATTGACTCTTCTTTAGTTTGTGCTGTTATTGGTTTTCCCCTTGGGGCAAATAGCTCAGAAACTAAGTTTTTTGAAGTACGAAAAGCAATTGAAGCAGGTGCTCAAGAGATTGATATGGTAATCAACGTAGGATTATTAAAAGAAAATTTTCATCAATATGTATTTGAAGAAATTACTCATATTTCAAATATTTGTATAAGTAACAATATTACTTTAAAAGTAATCATCGAAACTTGTTTGTTAACTGATGAAGAAATTATAATTGCTTGTTTATTAGCAAAGAAAGCTGGTGCAGATTTTGTCAAGACTTCTACAGGTTTTTCAACAAAAGGTGCACAAATTGAACAAGTCAAATTAATGAGAGAAGTAGTTGGTCCAAAAATGGGAGTTAAAGCATCCGGAGGAATAAAAACACATCAGGATGCAATAGATATGATTGAAGCAGGAGCGAATCGATTAGGTACAAGTAATTCAATAAATATAGTCAAGGGATAGGAAAGTAATATGGCAATAGTTGATAAAATATTTATAGAGATGTGTAAAGATATATTAGAAAATGGTTTTTCTTCAGAAGGACTACAAGTTAGGCCAAAATGGGAAGATGGTTCACCGGCACATACAATAAAAAAATTTGGAGTAGTTAACACTTATGACTTACAAAAAGAATTTCCAATTTTAACCTTAAGACCTACAAATTTCAAGGCAGCTATTGATGAAATTTTATGGATTTGGCAAAAAAAATCAAATAATATAAATGAATTAAATAGTAAAATTTGGGATTCATGGGCTGATGATAATGGCTCAATTGGTAAAGCATACGGATATCAATTAGCCCGAAAAATTAATTTTCCTGAAGGAAATATGGATCAGGTAGATTGGATACTAAATACTTTAAAGTTTAATTCTCAAAGCCGAAGAATGATTACTAATATTTTCAATCACGATGATTTAATAGATATGGGGCTTCAACCTTGTGCTTGGTCAATAACTTTAAATGTTACCGGAGAATACTTAAATATGATTTTAAATCAAAGATCTCAAGATATTTTGGTTGCAAATAATTGGAATGTAGTTCAATATGCAATTTTACTTTATATGTTTTCTCAAGTTTCAGGATTTAAAGTTGGTAAATTAATACATATAATTGCTGATGCCCATATATATATTCGACATATTCCAATTGTAGAAGAGTTAATTTCTAGGCAAATGTATGATGCTCCAAAATTAGAAGTTAACGAGTTTATAACAAATTTCTATAACTTTAAAGTTGAAGATTTTAAGTTATTAGATTATAAAAAAAATAAACAAATAAAAAATATTCCTGTGGCTGTGTAGGAGAATATATGAATTTAATAGTAGCAGTAGATGAAAATTGGAATATAGGGTATAAAAATGATTTACTAGAAAAGATATCTGCTGATTTAAAAAATTTTAAAAGATTAACCCTAAATTCTACAGTAATAATGGGGAGAAATACCTTTGATTCTTTACCGGGTAAAAAAGCTCTACCAAAACGAATAAATATTGTATTATCAAGAGATAAAAATCTTCACATACCGAATGTTATAATATGTAATACGATTCAAGAAGCATTACATAAAATTAGTGATTCAGATCAAGATAAGGTTTTTGTAATTGGAGGAGAAACCATTTATAAGCATTTTTTACCTTATTGTGAAAAAGCCTATATAACAAAAATCTTTAACAAATATATTGCTGATAAAAAGATGATAAATTTAGATTTGTTATCTGAATGGAAGATAATTGAAAAAAGTGAAATTTTTGAAAATGATAACGGCATAAAATTTCAATATATTACATATAAAAGACTCTAAACGAATTAATTTTTTAAAAAAATTAAATACTATAAATGAGTATAATTCAAAAAAACTGCTTTACAAATTATATATTATAAAAATATTAGTATATTATGATTTAATTAATAAGGAGTTATGATGAGAAAAATACTGACAATACTATTAGTTATAGTATCTTTTGTTGGGATGTTTGGATGTCAGAAAAAAGCTAAAAATGTTCTATATATTTTTAATTGGACAGATTATATTGAACCGGAGCTAATTCGTTTATTTGAAAAGGAAAATGATTGCCGTATTATTTATGATACATACAACTCTAATGAAAATATGTTGACAAAGATGATGACTTCAAAATCAGCTTATGATATAATTGTTCCAAGTGGTGATCATATATCAATATTGATTCAACGAGATTTAATAAATAAAATTGACAAAAGCAAATTAACAAACTATCATAACCTTGACCCTATGATATTAAAAAAATCTTTAGAATTTGATGCTAATAATGAATATTCAATTCCTTATTTTTGGGGTACTTGTGGTTTTATTTATAATAAAAAATACTTACCGGAATCTGAAATGAAAAATGTTTCTTGGAATATGATAGCTGATCAAAAATTTACTGAAAAACGAGTGATTACTATGTTAGATGATGCAAGAGAAGTTTTAGGTGTAGCCTTAATTTACAATGGTTTCAATCCAAATGATTTTTCTGTTGTCGCTCTTGAAACTGCACGTAAAACACTACTTGAATGGGATGTAAACATTTCTCAATTTGATTCTGACAGCTATAAAAATGAAGTACAAGATGGAACTATATGGATAGGTCAAGCGTATAATGGTGATGCAATGCAAGTCTTAGAAGAAAATGAAAATATTGGTTTTGTTTTGCCGGAGGAAGGTTCGACTTTATGGGTAGATTATTTAGCTATTCCTAAAAATGCAGAAAATAAAGAATTGGCTCATAAATTTATTGATTTTATGCTTGAGGCTAAAATGTCAGCTATGAATGCAGAATTTGTTCAATATGCGAGTCCTAATAAGGCTGCATTTAAGTTGTTACCTGCCGGAATACAAGATAATAAAAATATATATCCATCTGATGACTACTTAGATAAATGTTTTTTATTAAGAAATGTCGGTGATGAAATATTAAAAGTAGATGCAATTTGGCAGGAAATTAGACATAATTAATTTATGAAAATAGATAAATTAAATAATAATATAATATTGTTTAAAGCAAATGTTTTAAAATTAGTTGCCACAGTTATTGACTGTGGCAATTTTTTTATAGTTATTGATACTCTTTTATTAAAAAAAGATACTAAACAAATATCTGAATTTATTTATTCAGCTAAAAAACCCATAAGATATATTTTAAATACACACTGGCATAGTGATCATTATTTTGGGAATACTTACTTAATTGAAAACCATAAAAACAATGATTTATATTTAATTGCAAATGAATATTATCAAGATACAATAAATTGTGAAAAAAACCTTCTAAATCCTAAAAAAAAAAATCAAACAACTAAAGAAAAATTTTATTCACCTAATATTATTTTTAATTTTTCAAATACTGATAAACATAAGATATATGATTTTAAACTTGATTTTAATGAAGATGTTAATATTCAGATTTATTACACTCCCGGTCATACGATTGACTCTATTTGTATCTTTGATCAAGAAGCTAGTATTTTATGGACCGGAGATACTATATTATCAGCCGAAAATGGCTTTTATAGTATCCCCTATTTTTATTGGGGAAATCCTTATTCTCATTTAAAAAGTTTATTTTTAATTAAAGAACTCAACCCCAAGATAATTATAAGTGGGCATGGTGAATTAATCAAAAATGATACATTCAATTATATTGAGTATCAAATTAATTATTTACAAAATTTAATAACCTCTTCAGAAGCTTATTTTTTAAATTATAATAAAACATTGTTATCTGAATTTTGTGAGCAATTATCATTTGATGTTAGTTTTCAAACTTATAAAAATAAAAAATTATGGATTGAAAAAATGCATAGTTTGAATTTAGAAAAAATGTATTATATTCTATATAATCAAAAGGAGAAAAAATGAAAAAAATACAGTTGTTTATTATTTTATTAGTTTGTATTTCAAGTATATATTCTTTAACAGAACCCTATTTTATAGCTTCAAATAAAATAAGATCTGATGTTAACAATTTAAATAATATGGATATCAGTATTGATAAAGTAACTTCAACCGGCATAGTAGTCTATGTAAATGAAAGTCAGCGAGATAATTTGATAAAAAATGGATATTATCCTATTCAAATGTTCAATGAAGCTCGTGCATATAAACATAATCCGGAAAGTAAAACTTATCAATATTATACTTATGATGAATACGTAAGCTTTATGAATGATATTGCAGAAAATTATGCAGATATTTGCTCTCTTTATGTTGCCGGTACATCTGTTCAAAATAGACAAATTTTGTTCATCAAAATTAGCCAGAATCCAAGTCAAAATAATGCAAAACCAAAAGTTAAATTAACTTCAACTATACACGGAGATGAAGTTGTCGGTTATGATTTAATGATTAGATTGATTCAATTCTTAACTTCAGAATACGGAATCAATCAAGAAATTACTCAATTGGTTGATAATACTGAAATTTGGATAAATCCTTTAACTAATCCCGACGGTTATATTGCTCAAGAAAGACAAAATGCCAATGGTGTTGACTTAAACAGGCATTTCCCAAATTTTTTGACAGATGATGATAACACTTTTGAAGGTAGAGAGACAGAAATAGTTACTTTAATGCAGTTTGCACTTGATAATAAAATACAGCTTTCTGCTAATTTTCATGGAGGAGCTCAAGTAATAAATTACCCTTGGGATACAACATTGACATTATTCCCGGATGATGATTTAATTAGAAGTCTATCTTTATCTTATGCAAGTCTTAATCCTGACTTGTATTATAGTACGGAGTTTGAAGATGGCATAACCAATGGTGCCCAATGGTATATCATTTATGGAAGTTTGCAAGACTGGGATAATTATTATAATCAAGTTTTTCATATAACAGCAGAAATTAGCAACAATAAATGGCCCAATCCTAATACATTAGATAACTTTTGGAATAATAATAAGAATTCACTAATTAACTACATTAAACAAGCTCAAAGAGGATTTTCAGGAGTTGTGAAAAATTCTGAAAATCAAATATTACCTGCAAAGATTGAATTACAAGACCATTTAACTATATATAATGATGCTGAAACAGGATATTTTAACCGTTTAGTTTTACCCGGTACGTATAATTTTTTAATCAGTTCTTATGGTTACGAACCTGTTTTAGTAGAAAATGTTCAAATTACTAATGAGCAAGGTGTATTTTCTGAAATTACACTTAATTCTTTGCCTTTAACAAATCTTTATGGCTATGTTTTTGATAATAACAATGAACCTTTACCAAATGTCAGGATAGAATTTAAAGATACACCTGTACCGGTTATTTATACAGACCAAAACGGATATTATAATATTCCTCAAATTTCTTACGGAACTTACGATGTTTCAGTTAATTATCAAGATACTGATTATATTTTTACAATAGAAATTTATGAAGACAATTATAATATCGATTTCAATATCTCTGAACCTGAATTTATTGAGGATTTTGAAATGCAAAACAATGAATGGGTTTTACAAGGAACATGGAACTATCAAAATATAGATAATAATATTGTTTTATCTGATTCTCCTGGAAATTATCAAGATATGCAAGATATTACAGCTACTCTAAATACAAACTTCAGTATTCCAATTAATGCACCTGCTAATGTCGGATTTAATACTAAATATGCCATAGAAGCAGATTATGATTATGTTTATTTTGAAATTTATCATAATAATCAATGGCAAATTCTTGACACATTTACGGGAACTTCTGATTGGATTAATAAATCTTATGTTTTAAACCAATATGCTGATTCCGATGTTAAATTTAGATTTAGGTTAAATTCTGATTACTCTGAAAATGAAGATGGTATATATATTGATAATTTTTATATAAATACGGGTTCATATTATGTTGATATCATTGATGAAACTGTTGTAGCTAATAATGATTTACCTAAAATCTCTCATTATCCAAATCCGATAACTCTTAACAGTTCAATCAATTTTAAGTTTGATAAAACATTGAGTGATGATATAGAAATCTCAATCTATAATATCAAAGGACAAAAAGTAGCAAACTTAAAAGTTAATAAAAATAGTAAAAATTTAAAATATGATTTAAATAGTAATTCTCAACTCATAAAACTCTCATCAGGAATATACCTTTATAGATTTAAAATGAATGATAAGATATCTAATACTCAGAAAATGTTGATAATTAAGTAAATATACTTAGAGACATATATTACATTATTCAAAAAGACTATAATCATCTTTGATTGAGGCATTAATTTTTTTGAATGTAAATGAATTATGATTTTTCCCGCAAGCAAGGATGCTCGCAGAATTGTTGTTCGAACTGCCGGTTTGAACGAAGTTTGCATATAAAAATCAAGAAACATACAGGTGACCTCCAGGAAGGAAAAAAGCATCCTGGAGGTCACCTGTAGTTTATCAATGGATAAATCAAATATTTGTAATATTCAAATGACAATAAAGAATATAAATTATCCTTAATCAGTAGTTTTTATTAATAAAAATTTTTTTACTAAATTTATAAAAAAATAGTTGACAAATATTTTTAAAAAAGAGTAAATAATATATATTAAATATATTGGAGGTCGTAATGAAAAAAATTATACTTTTTTCTTTTTTAGTTATATCATTTTTTTACTTACATTCACAGGTTCATGTTGATAAAGTTTTTCATAATTCATCTGTGTATGCAGAAGGATACTTTTACCATGTATGGACAGAATATCACGATTTTGAAATTAAATATTTAATTCAAGGCATTAGTGTAACCGGTGAAAAGAAGTGGAATTCTCCTCAGGTGTATGCTATTACTGAAAAATTCCAGACATCAGATACAATTTATCCAAAAATTTTCAAAACAACTGATAATGCTCTTTTATTTGGGTATTATGAATCTAGAATAAACATTTCATATATGAAATATAATTATGATTTGGAACCTTTATGGGAGAATCCTTTAAATATAAATTACGGATATAAAGTTAAACAAGTTGGAGATATATTTTTTGCGAGTAAACTAATCACAGACAACAGTGAACCATATATGAATCATTATATTATTATATTTGATAATTATAGAGAAATAACATTACAACGAAATTTTAATAACTCACTTATTCTTTTTAACGGAAATGTTTTAACAAAACTATCTTATGTCCCGGGTTTAATGAGAATTGCTCAGTATATTGACAATGAATTTGTTCAAACTGATTCGTTCAATGTAGATATATCAGGTTATCCACATTTAAAAGCAGTATATAATACACATGGAGATTTGTTTTTTACAAATTCATATCTTGATAATAATCAATGGTTTGATGCTGTGTTTAAATATTCAGAAGAATCCGGATTAAGTTTAGTAAAGTTATTAAATGACTATGGTAATATCATAAATTACTCTAATTTCGATATCACTCCAAATGATGTTTTGCTAATTAAAATTGAAGCATGGGCTCATTTAGATGAGTTTTTAGATTCTTTTTTATTATTAATTGATACGGTAGATTATAGTGAAAACATTATAGAACTAATTGGTGGACCCTATGCTTTCCCATATTCATATAGTTTTTCTAATACTGGTGACTTATATTATGGGGATTACTTAAAAATAAGAAAGAATACTGAACTTATAGCTCAGTATCAATGTCATCCTTTTAATTCAAGAGTTCCACATAAGGTTTTTGCTTATGATAATTATATATGCTGGATAAGGAAATGTGCTGTAAAAGGATTTCAACAAGTTATTTATGAACAAGTCGATAATCAATTTCAACTTGTATCCTCTACCTTAATTTCTAATGATATATATTGTGAAAATGAAGATATTGCGATTCCTCAAACAACTGAGATTTTAAAACAGAATTATCCAAATCCATTTAATCCTAAAACACTTATTTCTTTTGAGTTACCTGAGTCAAAAAGTATTAAACTGGAAATATATAATCTCAAAGGTCAAAAGATTAAAAGTTTAATCGATGATAGATTAGATTTAGGATATCATAAAATATTTTGGTATGGTGATGACGATAATAGTAAAACAGTTTCATCCGGAATATATTTTTATACTCTATCTTATGATGACATATCAATAACAAAAAAATGCGTCTTGCTTAAATAGGAGGATTTATGAAAAAGTTATTTATTTTAATTATATTGTGTTATTTAAGTTCTTTGTTTGCTCAATCATATATTACACCCATTGGAGAAGGAACTCCTGAAAACCCTTATCAAATATCAAGTTTAGAGAATTTATACTGGATAACAATTAGAGACACAGTTGATAATCTCTCATATAGTTCTCGGATGCATAAACATTATATTCAAACTTGTGATATTGATGCACAAGCAACATCAAATTCTACAGCAGGATGGTTACCTATTGGTTATGATGAAACTAACTGTGAATTTAGAGGCTCTTATGATGGTCAAAACTTTACAATATACAACTTAATGATTAATAGACCAAATACTAATTATATTGGATTATTTGGTATTGGTGGTACATTAAAAAATTTATCTTTAGAAGATTACAATATTAATGGTAGTGATTATGTTGGAGCTCTTGTGGGTAAGTCATCATCTGTCATTGAAAATATTCATGTAAATGGAAATCTTTCAGGGGAGTGGTATGTTGGAGGTATTGTCGGTTCTGGTAATACAATAATTAATAGTTCTTCAAATAGTGTCATTATAAATTCACACTTCTATGTCGGAGGTATTGCCGGTGTAATAAACAATGCAACAAATTGTTACAGCACTGCAAATGTTATTGGACATGCATATGTAGGTGGTATAGCAGGAGCTGCCGGAGGAGTTATAGATGTTTGTTTCTTTGATGGTAGTCTTGGGGGTATAGCAAAAACTGATATAACTAATGAAAAAAACAATAGTAAGATCTTAATTTATTACTTTGGGGGTATTGTAGGTTTTAATAGAGGATTAATTAAAAATTCATATAATCTTGCAGATTTGGGATATAGAATGGGAGGTATAGTCGGTTATGCAGTAGTATCATCATTAATTATAAATTGTTATAATTATGGAAATGATGTTTCAAATGAAAACTATCCAAAATCAGCAGGAATTGTTTTTGAAAATAACGGTTATGTTAGAAGATGTCATAATATGGGTGACGTAGGTAGTGGTATTTGTTATTATATGGAGGGACTATCATTAGTAAAAGATTGTTATTCTTTTGGTAATTGTGAAACAGGTATTGTTTCTTATGTAAGTGAGTATGCTGTTTTAGAAAAATCATATAGTTGCGGTGTAAATAACTATCCAATTTTTAGATCTGCGACAAGTTATGCTTTAATCAGAAATTGTGTTTGGAATAATGAATTATCATCTGATGTATCAGACGAAACTTTGAATAATTATGCAAGTCATTTAAACATCATAAGTGCGAATACACAAGAGATGAAAGATATTTCAACTTATACAGCTATCGGATGGGATTTTGATTCAGTATGGGCTATATCAGATGATTTCAACGAAGGTTACCCTTATTTACAATGGCAAAATGAACCTACGCCTATTGATGATGAAGAAATAATAACTCTGAACAATGATTTAGACTTTTCAATTTATCCAAATCCATTTAATCCGGAAACAAATATATCGCTTGATTTAAAACAGCAAGCTAATGTTAACATATCAATTTATAATATTAAGGGACAACTAATTAAAACTGTTATTAATGGCTCATTAAATCCACAAAAATATAACTTTGAATGGGATGGATATAATAATTTTTCTAAATCTGTATCCTCAGGAATTTATTTTTGCAAAGTATCTGTGAATAATCAAGTTATAGTAAAAAGGATGTTACTCTTGAAATAATAAAAGGCTGTTGAATAATGTTGTTGTG
>JALNXV010000455.1 GCA_023230175.1 Candidatus Cloacimonadota bacterium | reverse complement strand
CTAATTATTACATTCACATTATTAACAATTATCGCTGAACCATTGCCATCTTTTTATACAAGATACGACCAAATGAAAGCGATAATGGATTCACTTGCTTATGAGTATCCTTCTTTAATCAGAGTTGATTCTCTTGGTGTTTCAGACACAGAGCAGATACCTATTTGGGGGGCAAAGCTTTCAAATAATGTAAACGAAAGAAAAGATGTTCCCAGAATATTAATCATCGGTAGTTTACATGCTGAAGAAGTAATAGGTAATCAAATTGCAATGCAATTTATGAAAGATGTAATTATCAATAACAATCAAGCCCCTTACCAAAATTGGTTAAATGAATTAGAGATTTGGATAGTACCAAATATGAATCCTGAAGGATTAGATGTTGTTATGGCAGGATCAGATTTTACTTATAGAAAAAACAAAAAAGACAATAATAATAACGGAATTTTTGATTTTGTTTCCGGTCAAGGTGGAGATATTGACGGGGTTGATTTAAACAGAAATTGGGATGTTAATTGGGTTCATGGTGATACTCTTTATTCAACTAATGGTTATGAATTATATGATTATTATCGAGGTGAATATCCTTTTTCAGAAGGTGAAAATAAAGCAATCAGAGACCTTGCATATAGAGAACAATTTACTTATGCCATAGTTTGGCATTCTTCAAGGACAGGTAACCTTTCTGAAAAAGTATATATCCCATTTAAATTTAAAAATTTAGAAAGCAGGCAAGCACCGGACTATGATATTAATTATGCTGTAGGTTTAGGTGTTGCTTCAAATATCCAAAAGTATAATTCAAGTTCCTTTTATCAAGCTTTACCTGCCTCAGGACGTAAAGGTGACTCGCATGTTTGGTTTTATTCTGAATTAGGAACTATTAAATTATTAATTGAATGTGGTACTGAAAACATTCAACCAAATGAGAATATCTTAAATGATACTGTTCAACGTTGTTTAAATGGTCAAGCATGGATGTTTAACCGAGCTCTTTCAACAGGTTCATTAGACATTGCACGAGGTATGCTTACCGGAAATGTTTATGATGCTGTCAGTGGAGATCCTTTAAGGGCAAAAATTGTTGTTCATAATAGAGAATCAGATGCACTCAAGCCAAGATATTCCAATGAAGAACACGGAAGATTTTGGAGACCACTTTTACAAGGAGCTTATACTTTTAGCGTAATGAAAAAAGGGTACCAAACCGAAACCCTTAATGTTGTTGTCCCTAATTCCGGTTGGCGTTATAGAGAAATCAATTTACAACCATTGCAAGCAATTACCTTGAACTTACATATCCATTCAGATGGAAATCCGGTTAATGCAAAGATTACTCTTACAGACCCAAGTGAAGAAGATGACGTTTATACAACTAATGACGGAAATATTTCTATAAATACTTTTGTTGGAACAAGAACACTTACTATTATCACTGAAAACGGTGTTCCCTGGCAACAAGAAATTGAATTTGATAACTCTAAATCCATTGATATTAATGTCTCTACTGTAGAAATACTTTTTGAAGAAGATTTCTCTAATGACCTTTCTCAATGGATTGTAAATGGTGAAGATTGGGAAATCGTTACACATAATGATAAGACATTTTTAACCGATAGTTGGGGTGGATATGGTTTCTATGAAATCGCTTGTGATGTTGATATTACTACGGCTGAACCTATAGCTATACCTCAAGATAATGAAACATATATACTTTATGAACAACATCTATATACAGAATGGGAACATGATTTTGTAAGCATTTCAGCTTCAACAGATAATGAAAACTGGATTGTTTTGTATGAAAAAGCAGGCAAATATGATTATTGGCATAAAAACCTTGTTTCATTAAATCAATTTGCAGGAGAATCAATTTACCTAAAATTTAGACTTAAAGATGATGAATCAGCTCCATTATATGACCTTACTGACCCTGGTTGGTCTTTAGATAACATTAAAATTATATCGGGTGATACTTCATCTATAATTACCTCTAATAATGATATAGTTGCTATACAAAGTATAATCAAATTAAAACAAAATTACCCTAATCCATTTAACCCTGAAACTAATCTTGCGTTTGAAATCAAAAACTACTCTTTTGATAAAGCAATGATAGATATCTTTAATATTAAAGGTCAAAAGGTAAATAGTTTTGATTTAAATGACAATGATATTCAAAAAGGTTATATTGTATGGAAAGCTGAAAACTTATCCTCAGGCATCTATTTTTACAGACTTTCTATAGATAATAAAACTATTTCAACTAAAAAAGCCCTCCTTCTGAAATAAGCATAAAAAGCTCAATTTGACTCCTTAAAAATTTGAGCTTAAAAGTTCTTGTTAAGTAAAGACAGGGAAACAAAAACCCTGTCTTTTTATTTGCATTTTTTAAGTTATTAAAAAAATGTATTAAAAGTTATAGAATATATTAAAATATTATGCTATACGCTTTCAGAGGCTATTCAACGTTCAAGAATGTAAACAAAATTTCGAAGAAATTTTGTCGTTCTGAGCGTGAGCGAAGAATCTCCTTGACTCATTTAAAGGTTGTTAAATAATGTTGTTGTGTGAGCATCCTTGCTTGCACTAAAAAACCTTAAATTATAAGTATTCAATATTTTATAAAACTACAAGCTGGAAGCTTGTAGAACAATAATTGAAATTATTCAACAATCTCATTTAAAATACCAAAATCAATAAAATGAGATCCTTCACTACGTTCAGGATGACACTCTTGGATGAGCCATCAGGTTTCCGGTTTTTAAAAGTTTTCACATTTTGATACAACCTATGGAAAATTGTAAAATACAAGCAAGGATGCTCGTATAACAGTAGTTTTGAAACAGCCTATGGAAAATTGTAAAATG
>JALNXV010000454.1 GCA_023230175.1 Candidatus Cloacimonadota bacterium | reverse complement strand
CAAAGCCTTCACTAGCTGCCCTTCTTGCAAGATCCCAATGATCTTTTTCTCTTTGAGATACCTCAGGAGACGTAGCTCCGAATACTTGATACTTAGCCATGTTCTTTTCCTCCGATGATCAATATAATCATTTGACTTCTATTGTTTTTTTAACACTGTCAACTCCTTCTGAAGTTGCAGTGATGGTTGCCTTTCCTTCTTCAAAGGTAGAACGCAATACTGCTAGGCATCTTCCTCTGTAGGAGTTGTGATAATTCTTATCAAAGACTTCATCTGTCTTACATAGAGCACTTCCAAATCCTTGAAGTACAACCCCTTTGCCTTTGATAGTAATTTCGACTTTCTGTTCGATAGCAGGAAGAAGGTTTCCCTCATCATCTACGAATTCTATTTCCGAATAACATAGACTCTGACCGTCTTTCTTTAAAGTCGTTTTGTCCTGGTGAATGACAAGATGTTTTCCTTTACCTGTCTTCAGTTCAGAACGGGAGATTTCTTTTCCGCTCTGACCTAAGGCAATCGCCGTCAGTGTTCCATTTTGGTATTTGAAATTGAATAGTGCTTTGAACTCTTTGACTTTCTTCTTACCTAACTTCTTACCGTTAAGCTGTAGCACCACAGAGTCGGCATCGGCGTAGACTTCAACGATGGTTTTCTTTCCTTCGTAACCACGCCAATTCCAACTTTGGATGCCATTTGTGAATTGCCATGCTCCTTTCTTTGGTGTTTCACCGTTATGATTTAAAGGTATTACAGAAATGTAAGGTTCTTTTCTCATTCCCCATACTGTCTGCATGAAGGCCATAGAAACAAGCGGTTTACCAGTGATATCGATCATACCCTGACCGGCAAGAAGAGGAAGTCCTTTATAGGAGTAGTAAGTCCAATCTCCGATACAGGCTTCACCAAGATAGTCCCAGCCTGACCAGACAAAGTCGCCAATCAATTGTGGATATTTCTTGACTCTCTCCCAGTTATAAGGAAGATCAGCAACCATCGTCTCTGTGCCAAGCATCATTCTACTAGGATACTTTCTGACGTCTCTATCATATCTAGAAGAAGCATAATTAAGACCCATGATATCAAGAGAAGGAGATATCTTAGAGACAATCTTCTCGGCTGTTCTTCCTTTAGACATGAAGAACATCAGTCCTCCCAGCTTACCTGCCAGCATATTGAAAAAGGCAGAACCGGATTTCTTCTCTTTGTAAGAATTATTTTCCGGCAGAAGTTCTCTTTTATATTCCCCTTTGTCTTTATAGACACCCATGCCGAACTTGACATAGACATCAAGAAGAACATTGATTCCGCAAGTAACAGGTCTTGTAGCATCAAGAGAATGAAGAATATCTCTCATCTCTCCGCATAACTTGATTCCTTTATCTTCTACTGTCTCAGTAACTTCATTTCCAATAGAATACATGATGACAGAAGGATGATTGAAATCTTTTTCAGCCATCGCTTTTAAATCTTCTTTGTATTTAGTCATGAAGTCACGGGAGTAGTCGTGATAGTCTTTCGGGATATACCATCCGTCAAAACATTCATCAAGAACATACATACCGTATCTGTCACAGGCATCTAGCAGATATCTTGAAGCAGAGTTATGAGCGCAACGGATAGCGTTGAACCCGTTTTCTTTTAAGATTCTGATTCTTCTTTCTTCAGCATCAGGGAAAGAGCATGCTCCCAGAACTCCGTTATCGTGGTGGATACATCCACCACGAAGCAGTGTCCTTTTTCCGTTGATCAATAATCCTTTTTTGGGATCAAGTTCGATCTTACGGATACCAAAGAGAGTCTCAATGCTCTCATCGCCTTTAGTTGCAACAGCCTTGTAGAGATAAGGTTGTTCATCTGACCAAAGTTTTGCGTTCTGAATCGTATATAATCCAGGTTCACCAGAAGCGACAAGTCTATCTTCATCATAGATTTCAATCTTAGAACTTTCATCAGCTTCAACCTTGATCACAGAAGGTTCATAAGAAATAGTTTCTACCTTCAGTACTTCAGGAGTTTCTTCAGAAGCAATATCTAACCATACCGGGCGATAGATACCACTTCCGGAATACCATCTGCAGTTAGGGACGAGGCTGTTATCGACAAGAACTTCAACTTCATTCTCTCTGCTTTTCACAGCCTTGGAGATATCAGCCACAAACTCACTGTAACCGTAAGCATGACGAGTGACTTCTTTGCCGTTTATAAGGACAACTGCATTTCGGTAAACGCCTTCAAAAAGAAGGCTGATCTTTTTGCCGATGTCCTTTTCAGAGATAGTGAAGGTCTTTTTGTAGGTGTACTTGCCTCCTTTGAAGAAGGCGCCTCCGACGCCGCTGAGACAAGAGGCATGACGTCTCTCTGTTATCATAGCGTCGTGAGGCAAAGTAACCTTTATAAAGCCGTGTTCACCGTCTGAGAACTCCCAGTCGCGGTTAAAATCTGATCTCATTTGTTTTCTCCTTTGGAGAGATATCAATTATTCTGATTTATCGTCTTTTTTGGCTTTTTTGGCAGCCTTAGCATCGGCTTTGGCTTTCTTCTTAGCTTCTTTTTCAGCCTGCTTCTTATCTGCTTCAGCCTTCTTAGCCAGATACTTATTGTTTTCTTCTTCTGGTTCAATCCAGGTTTCACCTCTGGCAAGAACAGCTTCCTTCTTACGTCTTAAGAGTTCTGCGTTGATGGTGGGAAGCTTCTTCTCCACATCAACGAAAGGAAGAAGGATGACATTGGCTGCTGCCGTGATGATATCAAAGAGATAGAAGGCCAAGACGATGTAGTTCTTCACCTGTTCACTAGGGACATAGGATTCATTATCGGCAAAACCGATTTTGAGCAGGGTGGATTCATATCCGCCGGCAAAAGGAGCATAGATACCAG
>JALNXV010000060.1 GCA_023230175.1 Candidatus Cloacimonadota bacterium | reverse complement strand
TACCTTAACCGTCGGATCTATTGGTGGAGCTGAAAGAGCTGAACGTTATAGAAACCCTGATACAGGCATAATCGAGTTAGATGAAAATGAAGTAAATATGTTTTTCCAATCAGCAGAATGGCAAAACATATCAAAAGACCCTAAGCTATTAGAAGCGTTTATGAACAAAGATTTGATGGAGATTATAAGAGTGGCTAATAGTGTTCAGCAATTTTTCGGAGTGTATAACAGCCTTGAAAATCATGCAAAAGCAAATAACATTCAAACTCAAGAACAATTCAATGGTTTTGTTCTTAATAATTTCCCTCCTCCTTTTAATCCTTCTATTAGTGACTGGATGAATAATATACCTGTTGAGCAAGCTATTTACGTAACTAATTTAATGGAAAATGGACAATTAGAAAATTTGAAAGAAATATTATCATTAATAAATGCCTGGAACTTGGCTGAAAATCAAAAATTTGGTAGAGTGTTGAATTTTGCTTGTTTTAATGCACTTAATTCAAATGATATAGAAAAGTTTAGTTCGACTGATTTAGAAAATTTCAATACAGGTTTTACTTCAGTTATTCTAAAATCAGAAACAGGAATGAATTTAGTTAATGCAATCAATTCTCATAGTTTTATGGACGGATTCCTTCTTTCGTTATTTAAAAATAGTGATAAATTTGGTATGGTTGGTGCCCCAATGAATCAAGATATAGTAGAATTTCTAACACATAATTCTGAGTTGCAATACAGGGTCATGGAATGGATTAATAATATTGAAATGCAATACAGTATATCAGAATTTATTAATAATACTGATATTTCAAATATTATCAACAGTAATATTTTTTCTCGTATTATTGCTTCTAATCAAGATTTTAGAAGTCTCTTAGAAGTAATTAGACCTTAGTTTCAACTTACAAACATCAACCGGATGCCGATTTTTATAAAGAGGAGAAAAATGAAAAAAACAAAAATTCTTATTTGCATAGGCTTAATATTTGTACTCTTGTCTGCATGTAAAACAAGTAAAAACAAAGATTATACCAAGCTTTTACAAGCTAAATGGATAAATACTATGGTTAATGAACAACCTATCTTAACAGATGAAACCTTTGTAATGGAACTTAAACCTAACAATATTCAAATGTACGCCATAGGATTTACACTTGAAGAAAATAATAAAAGCTGGATTGAAAGCAGTGATTATACTTATACTATCGAAGACGATATCATAAGCATTGCAGGAACTGATGCATTAGATAACTCAATGCAAATGGATTTTAAAGTCATATCTCTTGATGATGACAACTTAACCTTTTCAGTGTCAAAATTCTTAGTAAATGGCAAGGAAGCTCCGGACAATAAAATATATTCTTTTAAAAAAGTAAACAAAGACTTTAGAAATGATTTTATCGGGGTATGGTATGGACACAATTCCAATGATGATAATTTATATTTTTACTGGGAATATTTTGATGATGGCAGTTTTGACTTTTACTATCAAGATGATAATAATACCTGGGTAAAAAAAGCAAATAATAACGGATATTATTTTCTGTATGGTCAATTTATGGCAAGTAACTATTCAAATGACTTGTTAACTGGTGATATAGGTAGAACTTTTGAATGTTGGAACTTTAACATAAAAGAAGATAAAATGCAATGGACAGGCTTAAGGGAAAATAACATAACTGTTACATTTGAAATGAATAAGGTTTCGGCAGCACCTGAGTATTAGTTAACTTTACTTAAACTCATTTTTTAATTACAGTGACTAAAGAGAATTATTTCGTGTTGATATTTGTGTCATTCGTGGCAAAATAACCATCCTCGACAAGTCTGCCTTTGGACTTGATTCTCTAATCACGAAAATCGTAGCTCGACCATCTTGGTCGAGTAAATGAGAAGGGAATTGAGGGCAAAGCTTATCTAATTATCAAGGTTGCACAAAATAGTGATTCTTGGTCGAGTAAATGAGAAGGGAATTGAGGGCAAAGACGTTGTTAGACATCGCCATCCTCAACTCACACTCGTTTCGCTTCGTTGCAAGTCAAGTCTGCCTTTGGACTTTTTTTTACTAGTTAATCAAAAAAATCTTGACTATTCCAATAGTTATTGATATTTTACAAAAAAATGCTTATGGAGGACAGATGTTAGACAATCAAAAAGGAATAATCAAATCAAAGGTAATTATGTTATCTTTGCTAATAATAATATTGATAGGTGGTTTATTATACGTTACCGGAATATATCCGCCACCTGAATCAATATTAACTGTAGGTTCAATCGGTGGAGCAGAAAGAGCTGAACGCTACAGAAACGCAGAAACAGGCAAAATCGAATTAGACGAAAATGAAGTAAATATGTTTTTTCAATCCGCTGAATGGCAAAATATTTCTAAAGACCCTGAACTTTTAGCAATTTTTAAAAACAAAGAATTATTAGAAATGTTTGCATTCGCAATTAATGTTAAGCAGTTTATGGCAGTTTATACAAATTTAGAAGCAGAAGCAAAAGCACAAAATGTTCAAACTCAGGAAGAGTTTAATGAATTTATGAATACTGCATTTGATGCTGTTATGTGGATTTTAAATTTACCTCCTGAACAGGCTTTTTATATAACAAACTTACAACAAAATGGACAATTAGAACAATTACAGAAACTTTATAAAAGTATTGGTTCTTTTAATTTACCTGAAAATGAAAAATTTGATAATCTTTTTAAAGCTGCATATTTTTATTCTTTTAGAGCAAATGAAGTGGATAACTTTTTACAATCACCTGACAACAATAATTTTAACAAATTTTGGTCAACTAATTTTGCTTCAATAGATAATGGTTTTTTTGTATTGGTGGCCAATTTCGATACTAAAATGGGTTTGCTTGAGTTGTTAAATTCAAATGATTTTATGAGTAGATTTTTTGAAGGAATGCGTCGTAATCAAGAAATTTTTGATTTCATTACTATGAATCAAGATATTATGGACGTTATAACTTTTAACTCTGATATAAGAAATATTGTAAATAGTAATATATTTGAATTTATTTTTATAAGCAATCAAGATTTTAGTAATACTGTCGGGGGATTTTAAATAATCCCATTCTTTATACACCGATATCTTTATATCGGTGTAATTTATTAATTATAAAGGTGTATCAATGAAAAAATCAATTATATACATATTCTTCTTAATCTTTGTTAGTTTATCAGCAATACCTCTTATGCAAATTGAAACAGAAGACATTAATCTTGTTTACTATAGTAATTTGCATGATTTTATAATTCCACATATTCTTAACACTCACCATAAAACTTGGGAGTTTGACAAGGGTTTCTGGAATTATATACCAAATGAAAAGCCTGTTTATTTTATTAATGACTTTTCTGATTATGGAAATGGAGGAGCTACCGGCTTACCTCAGAATTATGTAATGTTAAGTCTTGCACCATCTATCAATGCCTTTGATATATTACCTCAAACTGAGAGAGTACAAATGCTGACAACGCATGAACTTACTCATATAATTGCTATGGATCAGTCAAATAAGACATTAAAATTTAATCGAAAACTCTTTTTAGGCAAACCTACTACAGATAAAAATCATCCGGAAACCATTCTTTATGCCTATCTGACTGTGCCAAGATTTCTTTCTCCGCGATGGTATCACGAAGGTATAGCTGTGTTTATTGAAACCTGGCAAAATCACGGAATTGGCAGATCTCTCGGGGCTTATGATGAAATGGTCTTTAGGGCTATAGTAAATGATGATAACAAGATTTTTACCCCATTTGACTTAGAAGCAGAAGGTACTGCTATTGATTTTTCTATGGGAGGTATATCATATATCTATGGAACTCGTTTTGTTAGTTATCTTGCTGTTACCTACTCACCTGAAAAAGTTATCGAATGGTATAATATAAATAAGTCACAGAAATCTAATTTTGAATCTGCATTTAAATATACTTTTGATGATGACTTAGTTAAAGTTTGGAATAACTGGATAAAATACGAAAGAGAATGGCAAAGAAATAATTTAGACATAGTTTCAAGCAATAAATTAACTAACTCAACTCAGATATCAGACAAGCTTAACGGCTCTTTTTCAAAAATGTTTTATGATGATGAAAGCCATCTTATCTATACAGGATATAAGCCTTATAATGGTAAACCACAACTAATCAGTTTTGATTTGCAGGGTAATGTAAAAAGACTTACAAATATTTCTAATGCTGCAAATTATACTGTTACTTATTAGCCTTTAACCCAATTGACAAAACTTTGTTCTATACTACAGACAATTGGAAATTCAGAGATTTATGGCAATATGATATAAATAACAATAAAAAGACTCTCCTGATAAAAAACCTTAGAGCAGGGAATTTTGCTTATAATCAAAAAAATAAAACTCTTTGGGGCATCAGGCACAATAATGGGATTTGTACCCTTATCAAACTTGAAGAACCTTATACCGACTGGACAGCAATACACGTATTCCCTTATGGTGAGGATGTTTATGACTTAGATATAAGTCCTGATGGTACTAAGTTAATGGCAATCAAAACCAATCTTAGCGGTAACAACCATATAGTCATTTACGATTTCGATAAAATAGATAATAAAGATTTTTCATACACTGAACCTATAGATTTTGGTGAATCAGCCCCAAATAGTTTTATTTTTTCAAGAGATGGAAATTATATTTATGGAAGTTCATATTATACCGGTGTAAGTAATATTTTTGAACATAACCTAACTGATGAAACAACCAATATTATCACAAACACAAAAAACGGTTTGTTTAAGCCTTTGGTTGTTTCAAGAGATTCATTAATTGCTATTGAATACAGATCTGTGTATGGTTTTAGACCGGTAAAAGTTTCTCCACATAATGATACTAAGGTAAAGGCAATAAAATTTTTAGGACAAGAAATTGTTGATAAACATCCACAGGTTAAAGACTGGACTGTAAAAAGTGAAACTGAATACAGCTTTAAAGATTATCAATCAATGAGAAAGCCATATAGTTTTCTTAAAAACATAAACTTGTCTTTTTGGCATCCGATTGTAACAGGTTATAAAGATTATACGGCTTACGGAGTCAGGGCATTCTTTGTTGATAAAACTAACCTTTTAAGCATTGACTCAGAAATATCTTATTCACCAACTACTTCTTTAGATGAAAATGAAAAAATCCATATCAAAACAGATATCAGATATTTCTCTTGGAATTTTGGATTTAAACATAACTACTCAAACTTCTATGACCTGTTTGGTCCACAGAAACAATCCAGAAAAGGAACAAGATTTGAAGTTACACATAGCAAAAACCTCTTTAATGATGAAACAATTACCTTTAATACTATGCCGGGACTCTATGCTACCTTTAACAGTGACGAAGTTACACAAAATGTAAAATCAAAACAAGACGGAATATACAGTGCTGATAACCTAATTACTTTAAGTAATGCAAAAAGAACTCTTGGAGCCATCGAACCCGAGTATGGCTATGTGTTTAACTTATATACTGGACTTGACTTGATAGAAGAAAAAAAGTTTTCAAAAGCATATTTAAAGGCTGACTTTGGTTTTACTACTCCTGTTAAAAATATGCATATCTGGCTTCGTACATATACAGGAAAGGCATTTGGAGACAAAAGCTCACCTTATGCTTATTATTACTTTGGAAGCTTTAGAAATAACTATGTTGATAATAAAAGCACCAAACAATATAGGACATTATCATCATTCGCAGGTATAGATATCAATGAAATATCTGCTAATGACTTTTTCAAAGGACAAATAGAACTCAATCTCCCTGCTATTCATCAATTGAAGTTCAATATCTTGCAATTAATACCTAAACATATACAAACCTCTTTATTTGCCGGAGTACTTCAATCGGGATTAAAGGATAATAAAGAAGATAACAGATATTATAATATAGGAGTACAAACTGATATTAACTTTATTTTATTATCTCAACTTAAATCAAGTTTGTCTTTTGGATTTGCTAGAGCTTTTGATAAAAATAAACATTATGATGAGTTAATGTTAAGCTTGAGTTTATTCAACTAAGATGATTTTTGTTTACAGTTTTCTACCTTCGCTACTGTGTTTACTGACTTTTTATTTTCTGGATAATTTTAAACTAATTTCACCCAAAAGACTATTGATTTCCTTTCTTTTGGGAATATTTTCAGCAATTACAGCTTATTATGTAAACAATTTTGCCTTTTCAATAATACCTGATAACAACATCTTCACCATAATTATCGCACCTGTTACAGAAGAATTACTGAAAACAAGTATAATTCTATTCTATTTTAAGAAAAACAGGATTGGTTTTTTAACCGATGCTGCACTACTTGCATTTATTATAGGGATAGGCTTTGCTACCTTTGAAAATCTCTGGTACATTCACAATTTCACCGAAACAAATATGCTCGTATGGCTAATCAGAGGCACAGGAACAGCTCTATTACACTCTAGTGCAGTGATAGTATTTAGCATTAGTTATTACTTTTTAAAGGAAATATCTAAAGCAAACTTTTTTATTGCCTTGATACCGGCTGTGATTCTTCACTCTATCTTTAATTTACCTATATTACCAATTATACCAAAGGTTTTTACTCAATTAGTACTATTGCCAATTATTGTATATATACTCTTTACACTAAGCGAAAAAAAACTGAAGCTTTGGATGGAAAAAGATTTTATGGCTGATATGGAACTATTAGAAATGATAAAATCCGGCAATTTTTCAAAGACTAAAACCGGCCAATACCTGGCAAAACTATCTAAAAATTTCCCTCCATTAGTGAAGGTAGATATGTTCTGCTATACGACACTCTACATCGAATTAAGCTTTCTCACTAAAGGAATCCTACTAATGAGAGAAATCGGCATTGAAGAACCTCTTGACCAATCAGCTCTGGACAAACTTAATGAACTAAAATCTTTAGAAAAAGAAATCGGTAAAACAATACTCAGAACCCTTAACCCACTTTTACCAAACTTTGATAAAAAGATGTGGCAAATGCTCTTTTTAAAAGATAATATCTAAATAAATTTTAAATATTTATACTCAAAAAATTGACCTAATAATCTTAGCAAACATTATTATAACTTGATTTAAAAATGAGACTAATAAAAAAAACTATAAATAATATCTACAGATTTCAAACTTGTAAAACATCATCTGCTAATATTCCCCAATCTTATTTTATGATACTTATAACCATAAAATGCATTTAAAATTAGATTAAAGGCATTCAACTTTTTCTTTTTAAATTTTTATTTGACAGCATTTATTACTTATGAAAAATAGGATTATATGAAGAAATTTTTATTGATAACATATTATTGGCCTCCTTGTGGCGGCGTATCAGTTCAACGCTGGTTAAGCATTACAAAATATATGATGATGTATGATTGGTTACCAACAATCATAACTACCGAAAATGGTGATTATCCATATATCGACAAAACCTTAAACAAAAAAGTATCTTCAGAAATAAAAGTTATAAGAACCAAAACACCAACATTCAGACAAATATTTAACTATTTATTAGGTAAAGAAGAAAAATTACCTTATGGATCATTAGAGGTTTCACCGGATGCATCATTTTTAAAAAAAATATTATATCTTATAAGAACACAAATTATTATACCTGATGCAAGAGTAATATGGAATCATTATGCTTTCAAAGCAGCAGAAAATGCTATTTTACGAGGGATGTACGAAGCAGTTATCACGACAGGTCCTCCCCACTCTACTCATCTAATCGGACTCAAACTGCAAAGTAAATATGGACTAAAATGGGTTGCAGATTTCCGAGATCCATGGACAAAAATTTACTATTTACAATCAGAAAAGCGTAATTTCTTTATCAAATACATAGATAAAATATTAGAATCAAAAGTAGTTCAAAAAGCTGATAAAGTAGTTACAGTATCAGAGCATATTCAACAAAACCTCCCCAAAGGTAATAAATGCATTATATCAAATTCTTATGACCCGGATGATTTTTATGATAAAATTTATGAACCAAAGCCTGTTTTTAGAATTAAATTTGTAGGGGCACTTACTGACAGCAGAAAAAAGGAAGTCTTAAAAACTTTATTTTGGATTGATGATTTTGCTCAAACTAACAACATCTATGATATTGAGTTTACTTTGATAGGTGCCTTTGAAGAACAACCTTTAGATATCATCAGAAAATTTCCCCATATAAGATTTAATAACTTACCTTTTATGGAACACAAAAAAGTACTTGAAGAATGTGTTCAAAGCGAAATACTACTCTTGGTAATAAACAAAGTACAGTATAATCAAGGAATCCTCACTTATAAATTGTTTGAGTATATCGGATCTCAAACTTATATAATGGGTGTTGCTCCTAATAATAGTGATGCTCAAAAAATACTAAACAAATACAATGCCGGAGAATTATATAATTACGAAGAAAAAGATTTATTTTTAAACAAATTGAATATGCTATATAATAAATGGAAAAATAATGAAAATATAAAAAATAAAACTGATTGTACAGAGGTCTCTACTCCACATATCAGTTCATTATATGCAGACGTTTTAAACGAAATTACAGAAAGAAAGGCATATTGTGATATTAAAGAATAAAAAAATAATACTCGGTGTGACCGGAGGCATAGCTGCCTATAAAAGCATAGAATTAGCAAGTTTACTCAAAAAAAAAGGAGCTCAAGTTAAAGTCGTAATGACAAAATCAGCAATGGAATTCGTTTCTCCTTTAACCTTTAGATCAATAACTCAAGAAACAGTTTCTCATTTACTTTTCAATAATGATTCACCAATTGAACATATATCTCTTTCCGACTGGGCTGATTTATTAGTTATCGCACCTGCTACAGGTAATATGATTGGGAAAATTGCTAACGGAATAGCAGATGATTTACTTTCAACTGTTGTAATGGCATCAACTTGCCCCAAATTAATAGTTCCGGCTATGAATGTCAATATGTTGGAAAATCCCATCACACAAGCTAATATCATTAAATTAAAAGAACTCAATTACTGGATATTAAAACCTGCTACAGGACGTCTTGCTTGCGGTTACGAAGCTAAAGGACGCTTACCGGAACCCTCAGAAATCCAATACGCAATTAAAAATATATTTTTAAGTATAGATAATCATCTTGATTTTAAAGGTAAAAAAGTACTTATCACAGCAGGAGCTTCAATAGAAAAACTTGACCCAATGAGATTTATCTCTAATGTTTCCTCTGGGAAAATGGGTATAAATCTTGCCAAATCAGCTTTTTTAAGAGGTGCAGAAGTCACCCTAATTCATTCTAATGTAAGTGAAACGCTCCCTTATTATACTACTAATATCGAAGCATTATCAGCAGAAGAAATGTACAAAGAAACTTTAAAAATTGCTAAAGACTTTGATATCATAATTATGTGTGCTGCTGTAGCTGACTTTACACCGGAAACTTATCAAACTCAAAAAATAAAAAAAAGCAATACAGATAAAATTTCCATACAACTTCTAAAAACAAAAGATATTCTTACCGAACTCTCAAAATTAAAGCTTTCAAACCAAAAGCTTATAGGATTCGCAGCTGAAACCCAAAACATTGAAGAATATGCTAAGCAAAAACTAATAACAAAAAATTTAGATATGATTATCGCTAATAATCTTGAAACTGCTTCAAAATCTGATACTCAAATCACTATTATCGGCAAAAATTTCAGTAATCAATTCACAGGAGATAAACATCTAATAGCCAACATAATACTGGATTATATCAAAAAATGTTAAACCTTTATGATACTTACATAATTGGTGGAGCAAATTCAGCTATTGCAGTTGATACTATCAGCAGAATTATCCCGTATATAAAAAGACTAATACTCCTTTATCATAATAATAGAGATTTACTTGATAATATGCTTAAAAATTTTAATAAAAATGAACTACCTCAGATAGACTTTATTAGTGCTGATATCACAAACTATCAAGAATTATCAGATAAATTTTCTGATATAAACATTACAACTAACTTTGCAGGCTGTTATTATTCTACAATTAGAAGTTATGACCATAAATCATTATATGAAACTGATTTATTTGTCACTAAGGATATTATTGATACTAACTTATTCGGAGCTATACATTTTTTGAAACTGTTGTTAAAATTCAGCCGTAAAGTTCAACAAAGTAATTATGTATTGCTTGGTTCAAATATTTCAAAGAATGGCTTAAAAAACGGATCTATATATGCTGCAACCAAAGCAGCCGTTTCTAATTTAACCAAATCTGTCGCTCAAGAAGAAGGCGTAAACAATGTCTTAATAAATACTGTTTCACCGGGTCCTGTAGAAACTAATAACTCAAGTTTTTCACCTGATTATAAAGCATTCAGACAAAACTATTTTAACGATAAAAGAGAAAAAACAGCACTACATAGACTTGCACAACCCAAAGATATAAGTGAACTTATTATCTTTTTAACTTCTTTGAATAATAAGCACATAACCGGTGAAGAAATATTTATTACCGGCGGGGAATTATGAAACGTTATTTTATTCTGATTCTACCTATTTTATTATATTTTAATATAGTTTATGCCAATAATATTAATGTTACTACAGATTCAATACAAAACAACAAAAATATACCTTTGCAACAAGCTTTCCAAGATGGAGAAAGATTATCTTACGATATAAAATACGGTATAATTTCAGCAGGGGAAGCAGTATTAAATGCAAATATATTAGATGCAAAAAAAGATAATGATAGTTTGATTGTAGATCCCTTTGCCCTACACAAAAGATGGCACATTACATCAATCGCAAGAACAAATTCTTTTTTTGACAATATCTTTAAAGTTAGAGATAAAATTGAATCCGTCTCAATTTTAGATAGTATGTTTTCGCTAAGATTTGAAAAAAATATGAGAGAAGGAAAGTATCGTCAACATCGTATCCACCAAAATTATCCTGATTTAAATATGTCCATTTATACCCGATATAGTCGTTCACAAAAGAAATATATCAATCAAAGAATGGACATTCCCGACAAAACATTTGACCTCCTTTCAGCTTTTTACAAAGTAAGAACTATGGACCTCACTCCAGGTAAAACCTATAAAATAAATATAACTGCTGACGGAAAAAACTATGTTGCCTTAGTAATTGTTCATAGAATTGAAACTATAGAAACTATTTTCGGAGATAAAACTGAATGTCTCGTTTTAGAACCTGCATTACAAGGAGAATCTCTTTTCAAACAAACCGGTGAAATCTTTATTTGGTTAACAAATGACAATAATAAAATACCTGTCTTACTTCAAAGTAAAGTTATCTTCGGTAATTTCAAAGCAATATTAAATAAAGCAGAAAATATAAACAAATGACAAATTTAAATTTACTATCAAAACAAGCTTATCATTACGACTTACCTCAAGAATTGATTGCTCAATACCCTTTGCAAAATCGTGTTGAATCAAGATTAATGTTAGTCAATAAAAAAAATCAAACAATAAATCATTCAAGGTTTTCCGACATCATTAATTACCTAAATCAAGGTGATGTCTTAGTTTTAAATACCACAAAGGTAATCCCTGCAAGATTATTTGGTAAAAAAGAAAATCTATCCGGTGCTAATGTAGAAATTCTTTTAGTAACCCCTAAAACTGATTTTGAATGGCTTTGCTTAGTCCGACCGGGGAAGAAACTTAAGCCCGGACACAAAGTTATTATTAATGATAATCTAATAGCACATATACTGGCTTATGAAAAAGAAGGGATGAGATTAATAAGATTTGAATGTCAAGATGATTTCTGGAAAGTTCTTGAACAAACCGGAGAAGTTCCACTTCCGCCATATATCACAAGAAAAGCAAACTCCAAAGACAAGGAAACATATCAAACCGTTTATGCTAAGCAAAAAGGCTCTGTTGCCGCTCCTACTGCAGGACTACACTTTAATAACGAACTCCTTAAACAAATAAAAGACAAGGGAATCATTATCACTGAAGTAGTTTTACATGTAGGTTTAGGTACTTTCAGACCGGTAGAAACAGATGATATTTCTCTACATAAAATGCATTCTGAACTTTGCGAAATCACTCCACAAACTGCCAATATTATTAACAATGCGAAACAACAAGGAAGACGAATAATTGCAGTAGGAACTACAAGTACTCGTACTCTTGAAAGCTTTGCAAATAACAGTATCTTAACACACGGCACAAAATGGACTGATATTTTTATTTATCCGGGAAAACAATTACAGATAATTGATGCTCAAATAACAAATTTCCATATGCCTGAATCAACATTACTAATGTTAGTTTCTGCTTTTGCAGGATATGACTTAATTATAAATGCTTATCAAACAGCCGTAAATGAAAGATATAGATTTTTTAGCTACGGTGATGCTATGTTTATATATTGATAATGAATAATTTTTCTCATCCCTTAGTACCTCATACACTTTATTTTAAATCTATAGAAAGTACAATGTCATACTCAGAACAACATTTATTAAATTATGATAATCACTCTCTTGTAATAACAAAAATTCAAACAAATGGACGAGGAAGAAAAGGCAATCAATGGAATTCTCCCAATGGAGGTTTATGGTTTAATCTAAACCTTAAACATATCAGCTCACAAAAAGGTTTCACATTATTCTTAGGATATTGCATTACTAAGGCACTTAATAAACTTTTAAATACTAATAATTTTCAAATTAAATGGCCCAATGATATCTATTTACAAAATAAAAAAATATGTGGACTAATCTGTTCACAATTTCCTCAATATCACACTACCCTAATTGGTGTCGGTATCAATACTAATATTAAAAATAAAAAATACTTCACTAATTTAAACGCTAATTCCATTTTAAATATCACAAATATAGTTCTTGACAATACTCTGTATTTAAACAAAATATTAGATACTATATTTTCTGAGATTAACAATTTTGAATCTCAAGGCATAAACTATTTCCTTGAATATTACCAACAATATGATTTCCTTAAGAATAAAAAAATCAATGTTATAAATCAAAATGAAACATACTCAGGTCTTTATTATGGAATAAACCAAGATGGAGCATTAATGATCATAACAAATAATCTAATTTCAAATCATTATTCAGGAAGCATAGAAATTATTCATAGATAAATAAAGGCTGTTGTATAATGTTGT
>JALNXV010000453.1 GCA_023230175.1 Candidatus Cloacimonadota bacterium | reverse complement strand
ATGACGATACAAAATTCAATACAGATTGACTATAAACCCAGTAAATTCGGTGCTTTTTAGCAAAAGAAGAAGCTCACAATCGTTATGCGTTCTGAGAATATAGGTTATAAGCCATGCTTGCTGGCAATAGCGTTTTGCATTCTCTTTTCAGCCGAAATAATTTCTTCTGCCACAGAGGGTATGATTTCTGTTGTTACCTTTATGAATGATGATATATTAGCTTTAGGCTGTTTTGCATCTCCGGTCGTTACTCTATTCTGCGCAGATGGTTCTTCACGTTTGGCTGGTTTCGGTTTTCTTTTAAAAAGGTTGAAAAATGACACGGTATACCCCCTCTCTATTACCACTCCTGCCTTTAAATCAGTCGCTTATTTTTGATAATTCAATCAGTATCTGGCTGTTATTTGTAAAATCCTCTTCACTGAGCAGCTCGTATTTTGCATTATCAAGATAAATCACTTTATCAAACTGTACTCCATCAAAATCATCAGTATTAAATCCTATCCCTGATAAGATGAGCTGGTTTTTATCCTCGATGTTTTTGGCCAGGTACTCATATACTCGAACTCTCTTGGTTTTATCAGTTTCAGCATTATTAGGACTGTCAAAAACAACAGGGAAATTAATTGCATTAGGATTAAACTGATTTTTTAGCTTAATCAGATTAGTGTACCATATGACTGTTGAAATTGGTTTGTTGCTTCCACCGGCAGAAAACGAATTAGTTATTTTCTCAAACCCTTTGGCATCTATTTCTTCGAGTCCAAACTTGATTTTATCAGCAAGCATCAGCTCATAGTACCTTTGGTTTATTTCTTTTTTACGGTCATTATACAAGCGAATCTTCTTTCTCAGTTCCTTCTCAGATGCCTCTTTCTCTTCAATGGCTTGTTTTGCAGTCATCAGATCTGATGTGATGCTATCACGGACTTCAATCAGGCCCTGATGCTTCAGAACATCATTGACCTCTGCTGTTTTACTGCCCAGCGATTCTTCATAGGCACTTAATTTTGAAAGCACATCTTTGTATTCTGCTTCCAGTTGAGCTATTTTCTTATCCGTCTGACTAATCGATATCTGCAGATCACTGCTGAGCAAAACAATGTCATCGTTAGTGTTGTATTTCACAACCCTCAAATGTAGCGTGTCTGCAACTTCTGAGTCACATAAAGGGCATTTATGTTTTAGTAAAGATGAAATATGATTCTCATTCAGTTTTCCAAGGTGTTCAAGTGAATGCAAACTTCTTTGCAGTTCATCTTTTTCATTTCTAATTTCAATAAGTTTCGTCCTTGTTTCACTGAGCGTCTTAGCAATGGAAGAATACTGCTCCTTTGACCTTTCTATATCATGGCGTAACAGGTCTATGCTCTTTGAATACGATACCTCTTTGATACTTACAAAGACTTTTTCAAGCATAGATTCTGACAGTTCCTTATCTTTCTTCAAGCGACTGATTTCATCGCTAAGAGACTCCAATTTGTGCATAATCTCATAATAATTATCATCAAACGCTCCAAAATGATAAAAAAGAGTATTTTCTTTATAATTAGGGTATTGGGCCAACTGCTTAAACGATGCAAAATTAGTTCCATCAAGTTTATCTTGATCTAAGAAATAAAGCAGATAATTATAGGCAGGTGGCGTAATCTCAAGCTTATCTTCACTTCTGTTAGGAAGCTTGACTGCGAATTTAAAGATTGTACCCAAAGATTCAGCTAATTCATGTCTATCTATTGTTTTGAAAAGGAGACGATGATTGCTGTCAAACACCTTAAAAAGACGGTTGCACCTGAAGATATAGTATTCTTCAGTCGCAATCGAAAAGTTGACAATATATGCTTTATCATCATCTTGCCATTTATCATCAAAGTAACAATCCGCACCAAGAGCATGATAAAGCGATTTCATAATAACTGATTTGCCGCGATCAGTCCCATCAATCGAACTTGATGTTATAATATTTTTACCAGCAGCAAATTCTACCACTTTTGCTTTCTTCTCAGAGCTGGAGAAGATGTATAATTTTTTAAAAACCATTTTACGCATTTTTCCCATCCTCCCATCTCTTTAAGATCAATATAAGAAACACGTAAATCTGCTCCCGAGCGTATTCGACCGAAAAAGAGTCACCAAAATTCTGGAGCAAGACATCTATAATACCTTCAAAGTCATCTGGCAGATTATCGATGTTATTATCAATATATAAAGAAATCTCTTTTTCCTTTCTTCTCAGTTCATTTGATTTTACTGACGCCTCTAAAACATGAACAAGTGCGGTTTTTAACTTCTTGCGTTCTTTTGTGGGGTATTTTGCCTCTATGTATTCCTGCGTCTGCTTTACTCCATTGTCAGTGTTGTCAACATATTGATCCAACATCATGTCGAGCTGGGCTTTGGTTATACCTTTATTTGCAATAAGCTCGTCGTAGTCATCCGACCTTAATTCATAACAAGCCTTTGCATCGACCGTATCTCGAATAAGCCTATACAAAGCATTCGGTTTAACCGGCTCACAATTTTTTATTTTCTCAAAACACCCTGTGATTTTGCCTTTTATATCATTCTCCGGGTCTAACAGATTCATTGAGGTGTATATGTAATGAACGTTAGATATATCTACTTCATCCTGCTGCAACTCTGCCTTGAGAGCAGCGCATAGCTTTTTTTGTGTAGCGTTATCCAAATCAGAAAACTTTAATGTTTCCACATCAGAATAGACCTTCTTATCAATTTGAAAGAAAGCATTTGACACCAACGCAATCTTCATATTGACGTGTTTGTCAGATATATTTTTTAGAAGATATAATCTTCCTATAATAGATTTACCTGTATTTTTGTCCGGCTTTGAAATAACAGTAAACTTATACGGTGACTGAACCTTATGGGT
>JALNXV010000452.1 GCA_023230175.1 Candidatus Cloacimonadota bacterium | reverse complement strand
AAACTTCAAGTTTTTGTTCAGATACAACAGAAAAAACAACTTGATCGATTAATTCTTTATGGTAGTAAAATTTGGTTAAAACACCAATGATTGCTATAGTAAAAAACATCCCATTATTGACTAACCCGACTTTATATTGATCATCACCTGTGTCTGTCTTCTTAACATGAACCATCCATAGTTTATAGAATGCTTTTAGCTTCAATAAATCAACAAGCATACCAGAACAGTATTTTTTAGAGAACACCAGATTATACCTTTCCTCGTTTCGGCAAATTGATGCTTTATTGCCCCTAGCTGTACCTGGAAGTTGATATAAAAAGGATAAGATAAACTGCCCAAGCTCTTCATTTGTTGTATTCTGCCAAGCCTCAGGATAGATTTTTTTGTTTACTTTTTCTCCCCGTTTAATCTGGCAATAAACTCCAGCCTCTGCCAACTGGCGTTTCAACAACCTTTGTTCTGTTTTATTTGCAATTAAGTCCTTATCCTTAATAGGTTTCTGTGTATTACTAGCTTCTGCTACATTCGAAATAAAATCCAGACGTTTATCTTCATCCGAAGTAAACATGTTTTTTATTATCTTACATGGTATAAAAAAATCAGAGTCAAAATCTGTCTCGCCAATCAGTTTTGTAGTCTGCCCACCATTAATTATTGAGAACTCATCAATGGAAATATGTTGATTATCCACAATATAGTCAGAACAAATAATAATTATTCCATTGTTATAGTACCAAAAATTCTCTGGGTGGTTTTGAATGGAATCGACAATTTTGTCATCAATTTTGGAGTTCTTAACGTAATACCTAAGGTTTTGAGCAAATAACCCACGATAACCATACATAACGTAAATTTGTTTCAACGATTTAGCAGACAAATTTACAATCAGGGAATCTTCAGAACCATAACGGGCATAATTATTAGGCTTATCGATTACCAATGTTGCGTGATCAACATATTCTTTGGGATTCTCTATCTCCAAAATTTCGAAGACCAATTCATCTCCAAATGATATAGAATAAGAAACATTGGGATTATCAGGTTTATTCGTTGAGATAGCTTTGTTTATTAGTCTTTTTTCATTAACTTTTGGGACATAATTTGTTATTACACGTATCACAAGGTGTTTGCTAGATGAAATCTTGCACTCTTCATTCATTTCAAAATAACTTGATAACTTTTGCCTGCTTTTTTTTGTTTCTAATAGGCTATCCTCTGCATCCTTGTAAAACTTGAGTATTGCAGGAAAGGGGAAACTCTCTCTATCTTCAACATAAGACACAATAATTGCATTTATATCTTCGTCATCAGAATCTTCGTCAATATAGATACCAGATATATGATCAGCAACCATAGGCTCCCATACATTTCCCTTGTTTATTTCATCAAATTCACTTGCGTCCGCATTAAAATAATGGTAATAAGAATACAGGAAAAGAAGCTGTTCTTCCTTACTTAAAAAACCAAATCTTTTTTCTGTGTATTGATTATATTCAATTATAAAATTCTTCAGGTATTTCTCAATCTCAGAGTTAGCAGATCCCATTGTAATTCTCCAAATCAATAATTTTAAAAAAACTTTCAAACTCAACAAAAGGAATCTTTACTGATTCCCATTGTCCTGAACTGTTATTTGTTGGAATAAATAGAGACACATCTTTGCAACCAACAATAGCAAGTTTATTTCTTTTCTCACAGAATGACCATAAGTAAAAACAGTAATTAGCACTTGAGATTGCAACTTCCCATTCTTGTTTTGAGAGAAAGAAGTAAGCTGATTTCATATCCAGGTCAGAAGACTTGACTTCAATAAGAAGAGGGGTTATATCTTTGGGTGACACTATAGAAGCGATATCATAACCTAGCAAATTGCTTTCAACTGACATCCACTTAGGCTCTTCAGAAGTTCTGAGCAATTCATATTTCAAAGTACATTCCTCGCCTCTTCTTCCAACAAGAACTAAGTTCTGGTTCTTGATGCCTGATATCTGATTTGACATATCATCCCACCATCTTACAATCTCACGAGTTGGTGGATTATCAAAAAGTCCAGCTTCCGAAAAACACGCAACCTCATCCTTGGAAATAAAAAATTTAGTTTCATTCCTGCCAAAAGGAATTCTTCCTCTCCAACTTGGAGCAGCGTTAATTATATATGAAGTCAACATCAATCTATTGGATACCTGTTCGAAAGAATCGCAGTTTTTAATTATGGTATTCCCGATCTCTGTCAACAAAGGGCTGCCACTCAAATTTAGTGTTATCCAAGTGCATTGCTTTGCTAATTCAAATAAATCATAGGCATTAATCTGATTAATACTAACGCAGCATAATTCTGACACAGAATTAAACCTTAAGTTAACCAATCTCTTTAAAAGGCTTAATTCAGCATGAAGCACATTTGCAGTCAACTTAATCATCTGAACCGCCATAAAAAAAGTAATCCAATACAGCCTGGGCGTCTTCATTGGTCAACTCATTTTCATCCTGATCATCCGAAGCATCATCTTCATCATCAGCATAGTATGTAGCCTCAGGTTCAATATGCAAAGACGAGTCATTTAAAGCAGCAGCCATCTTGTCAATTTTCATTTTCAATCTTGCTGCAATTACTTGATCAATAGAATCTTCACATTCCACTATCTCAACTTCTGGGCTTCTCTCAATTCCCAATCTGTGAATTCTATCTTCAGATTGAAGATAATGAGCCGCATTAAACGTTCTGTCCAAATAAATAGCATGACTGCATACTTTATGCAAACTAATCCCCTCGGAGCAAGCTGCCGGATTTGCAACCAATACCATACATTTAGGATCATCATGAAATTTCTTTATTTTTCCTTCTCTGGTCTCAAAATCCTTTTCATCGCCAGCATCAACTCCTCCATGT
>JALNXV010000059.1 GCA_023230175.1 Candidatus Cloacimonadota bacterium | reverse complement strand
ATTATAACTGAGTTTAAGATTATAACTAAATTCATTTTGAAATGTATCTTCGAGAACAGGGATAAATATCTCCTCAATCCTTTTTGCGAGTGAGATTATTGGAATATCTTTAAATTCTGTATTATACAGTATTTCACAAGCGGAGCTTAGTTGACCTTTACCTCCGTCAATAACAATCAAGTCAGGTTTTTCCCAGTTTGGGTCAGTAGCGACATTTGATAGAAATCTCCTTAGTGTTTCAGCGACTGATGCAAAATCGTCTTGCCCTTCAATGTCTTTGATAATGAAGTGTTTGTATTGTCGTTTGAGAGGTTTACCATTTTCAAAGAAAACCAATGAGGAGACAGTCTCAGACCCTTGAATTGTTGATATATCAATGCAAATCATTTTTCTTGGAAGTATGCTTAGCTTAAGATATTCTTTTAATTCTTGGACAGGTAGAATGGTTTTATTTGCTTTTCTTAAATGACTTAGTTTTTTATTTTCAACATAATCAAAAGCATTCTTACGAGCTATTTCGATAAGTTTTTTTGATTCTTTATCAGTAATGAATTTTTTGTGATAATAGTCTTTTGTTACAGAAACGATATATAATCTATTGTGAAAAAGTTTTTTTAAATTATTAAAATCTTCAGGTTCTATTTGCAGTAAAATTTGATGAGGTAGGTTATTATGTTCATTATTTTGTTCTACATCAGTTAATTTTTCGGCGTAAAATTGAAGTAAAAATGCTGTTAAGATTTCATTTGGTGTTTCGTTGTTTAAGTTTTTAAAACTGAATATTTCTTTATTACTGATTTTGCCGTTGAGCATCTTGATTACAGTAACTGCAATAAATTTATCTTCTTGATAATAGGCAATAATATCCCTATCTAAACAATCAGTAAAATAAACAACTTGTTTTTTGATAAGTGATTCTATATACTGAATTTTATCACGAAGTTTTGCTGCTTTTTCAAATTCTAAATTATCAGAAAAATCTTGCATTTCTTTATGCATTTCTTTGAGCAAATCGTCATTTTTCCCGAGAAGATATTTTGTCATATCTTGTATTATCTTTTGATAGTCTTTTTGAGTTATTTTACCGATACAAGGAGCAGGGCACTTACCTAATTGATAATTTAAACAAGCACGTGAATATTGGGGATTGTCATTGTTTATGCTAATTTCACGTTTACAGGTCCTATGTGGGAATATCCATTCGAGTTCTCTTAGAAGTTTTCTTAAATATCTAACGTCAGTATAAGGACCATAATATTTACTCCCGTCATTTTTAATTTCTCGAATGATTTCAATACGTGGGAAAGCCTCGTTGACGCTGATTTTTATATATGGATAACGTTTGTCATCTTTAAGCAATATATTGTATTTAGGTTGATATTGTTTGATTAAATTTGCTTCTAATAATAAGGCCTCTTGCTCGGAATTTGTAATTATGTAATCTATTTCATCAGCATTTTGGACAAGATGTATTGTTTTTGCATCAGTAGGATTTCCAACAAAATAACTTTTAATGCGATTTTTTAAAACAACAGCTTTACCTACATAGATTACAGTATTTTCTTTATCATACATTAAATAGACACCCGGTTGATTTGGTAAAAGAGCTAATTTATTTATTATTTTTTGAGAAATCTTTTGCATAATTTTTGAATTATATCTTTGTAATAATCAGGTTTAAACACATTAAAACTGAGTAAAGTTATTGTTATGCTTGTTAATAAGATGATAATAGCTTTAAATAGGTTGATGATAAAAGGATTAAGTTTTGAAACAAATGCAATCTTCATAATGTATGGGAAAATCAATTGATTCAAAAGATATAAGCCAATAAACAGAACTATACAGATTGCAAATACTTTTATTATATTATATATAAAGCCTTTGAATTCTAATTGAGTGAACTTTTTTTTCAGGATAATCAACATAGTAAGAAATTGCAATCCGGCAGTTATACTGGTGGCAAAAGCTAATCCTGAATGTGCCATATATTGAACTAAAATTAAATTAAGAGTAATATTTGCAATCACGATAAAAGCGGCTATCTTGACAGGAGTTTTTGTGTCTTTTGCAGCATAAAAGATAGGTGTAATTGTCTGATTTAATCCATAAAAAACTAAGCCTATTACATAAAAAATTAATGCAGATTTCGTCATCATAACAGCTTTTTCTTCAAAGGCACCTCTTTGAAAAATCAACCTGATAAATGTTTCACTTCCCATTATCATTGTAATAGTGATTGGTAACATAATATATAAAACATAATGTATTGAAAATCTTAATGTTTCTGAGATTGCTTCCCATCTTTTTTCAGTAAATTGTTTTGAGTATTCGGGTAGAACGGCTGTGCCTATAGAAATACCAAAGATACCAAGTGGTAATTGCATTAATCTGTTTCCAAAACCTAAAGTCGTTATACTGCCAATCGGTAAAAAAGAAGCTATTATTGCATCTGCTACCATATTGATTTCTCGTATGCCAAGCCCTATCATACCGGGTATGAACCTGTACCAAAGACTTTTCATAGCCTCTGATTTGAAATTCAATATCAGTTTAAAACTATATCCAATCTTTTTTAAAAAGGGAAGATTAACTATTGTTTGTAAAAAGCCTCCAAGCATAACTCCATAAGCAGCATAAAACACTAAATTTGGCATTGATGTTTGTGTGTTAAGAACCTTAAGTATTACACTCCCTGCAATTAATAATAGTATCCAACCAACATTAAGTAAAGCTGAAGAAAGACCGGTTATAAAGAAGAAATTATGAGAGTTTAAGATTGCAATAAATGTTGAAGACAATCCAATTAGAAATAAATACGGGAACATAATACGACATAGTTTTGATGCTAAATCTGAAGTTTCCGGTGATAGTCCGGGATATAATATTTGTACAATTAAAGGACTAAAAATAATACCAAGAAGAGTTAAAAATAGTAATATAAAGCTTAAAATTGATAAGACATTAATGGCGAAATCTATTTGATAACGTTTCCCTTTTTTTATACCAATTTCATTATAAATAGGAACAAATGCAGCAGATAATGCTCCTTCTCCGAAAAGTTTTCTAAGTAGATTGGGAATATAAAAGCCAATATTAAAGGCATCATTGACAAAGCTTGTGCCAAACAATGCTGCCATAACCTGGTCCCTAACTAATCCTAAGATGCGACTAAAGAAAACAGCTATTGACATTATGGCTGAATTTTTGGCTACATTAGAACTTCCTTCTTTCAAAGATTACGTCCCAAAATCAATTATTCTTTAACTTTATGATAAGAATTATTTTTTATCCAGCCATTATATCCGGTTAATGTCGAGATTTGACTCCATTCATTTTCTTCTTTATGTATCTTTATTATTGTGCCTTGATGTACTGTAAATAATCTTGTGAAACTTTCTGCCGGACCACTATATACATTGGAAATAGTATCAAAAATAACGGCTTCGTTGAAATTATTTACAAAATTTATCCTTGTGATGCCTAAACCAAGAAAAAGTAATAAGATAAATATGAGGACATAATTTATAAATCTTAATATAGCTTTGTCAATTAAAGTACTTATTTTACGGTTAGAATCTATCCATTGAAGGTGTATGAAGATAATTATAATTGAGAGTAAAATCACAATAAAGAAAAAAATCGTGTTAATAGAAAAGGTATTAATGATTTTGGTACTAAATTTATTAAGAAAAGAATTATTTTCAATTGATTGAATGTCTTGTGTTAAGCTCATTGCATAATTTAGATTTTCTTTTGCTGGTTTATAGGATGAATCTAATAAAAGAGCTCGTTTGTAATAAATGATTGCTTGAGGAATATTATCTAACCTGAAATAAGTATTTCCGATATTGTAAAGCAAATCAGGATTATTCAATCCGTGCTCTTTTGCTTGTAAAAAACTGTCTAAAGCATTTTCAAATTCATTATTTTGATAGTGAAAGATACCCTGCTGTAATAATTCATTTTCTGTAGAATATAAAGAGAAAACAATAACTATCGAAATTAGTAATAATACAATCTTTTTCATTTTGAACCTCGTTTATTGTGTTTATTAAATTCGTCTAAAAGAGATTGTACAAGTTGTTTTAGTACTAAAGCATCATTATTAATTTTTTCTGCGTTAATTTCTTTATTTGCATACTTAATCATATTTAAAATGTTTAAATATGATTGCACTTGAGAAACGATAGATTCAGAAAAGCCAATATTATTTAGTTCATTTAAGACTTCTTTTTCTTGTACTCCTCGAGGCATATTTAATTTATCAGTCAAATAATGCATTAAGCCTTGATATGCATAATCATAGAAATCATTTGACTTACTAATAACACATTTCTCTGCTTCTTTTAAATATTTTCTAATTATATGATTGGCTCTGCGATTTCTACTGTAATGTAGATCACTCCTAAGTTTCTTATTATCTAAATTATACAAATAATGAGCGACTAAGCTTAGTAAATAAAAAACTATTAAAAACCAAAACCATAATCTTTGATATGGAAATTTATAATTACTTGTTGAGGGATTTAGATTGATAAACTTAATGTCTTTACCAAAAACACGGATTGATTGCTGTGAATTATGTGTAGTTAATATTTGTTGTGTACTTGGTTTTACTTCAATATTAATGGATTTTAGTGTTTTAGTTTTATATGTTTTTGTTGCCGGGTCAAAGTATGAATATTTTAATTGAGGAATTGTACTTGTTCCTTGTTCTGTAAGCATAATTGGATAAGTAAAAGTCCTTTTCCCCGAGAATGAGGTAGTAGAGTTGCTTTTCTCGTCAGAGATTTCGGGGCTTAAAAAACGCAACCCGTGAATTTCAGGTAGTTGAGGTAAAGTAATTTGATTATAATTGCCACTACCGGATATAATAATCTTATATGTTAATGAATTACCTTCTTCTCCGCTTGTTTCACTTATGGTTGAACTAATATCAAATTGACCAACTGCATTAATGAAATTAATGTCATTATCATATTTTGGTAAAGGTTTTACTTTAAGTGAGATTGGATCAGAAACTAATCTTAATGTACGTCTTGAGTCAAAATCAAAGAAGCTTCTTGAAGGGATAATTACATCAATTTGAATTTCCATTTCAGGGATTACTAAGTTACCATCTTTTGACGGAAATAAAGCGATTGTTCTCAATAAAAGTGTATAATACTGTTTGCCATTGAATATTTCTCTTTGCATTTGAGGTCTGCTTGGTTGATATAAATCTTCTTTCCAAAAGCCTGAAAATGAGGGCTCATTACCTAAGCTAATATTACTAATTTGGCTGGTTGGAGAATATAGTTTATAGCTTACAATTACTTCTTCATTTTTAAAAACGTTTGTTTTGTTAACATTAGCTATTATAAAAGCATCCTGATTGTTTATGTTTGAAGAGTTTTGTCGCCTGTTATTGGTATTTGAAGTATTGCTTGTTTTATCTGTTATTGTTATAGATATTGGATTTGTAACGTATTTTTTACCGTTAACTGTGACAGTTATTGTCGGGATTTGTTTTTGTCCTTTGTCTTTTGAAAGTAAAGAATATGTTATTTTTTCTGATTTTTGTGAATTTACTTTTCCATTGATAATAGTCATTGAAGAAGATGTTGAAGTTGATGAGTTAAGAATTTCAAAAGGTAGTTTTGATAAGTCCGGTTTTTCAAAGTTTTTAATTTCGCTTGCTTGAACTTCAATTGTTAATCTAAAAATTTCATTTTCTGCAACTTGATTTCTATCAACGTACGCTTCAACAGCAACGTCTTCAGCTATTAATATAGATAAAAGTGACAATAATACAAGAAAAAATATTATTTTAAGTTTATACTGTCTCATTTATTTTCTCCAAATTAGAAAGTTGTGCCAAATTGAAAATGAGGTTCCCATTTTTTCTTTTCAAAATTATGAGCATAATCAAATCCAATTAAACCAAAAGGAGTTCTAATTCTTACACCTAATCCGGCACCTTTTTTAAAGTCATTAAAATTAAAATCTTCAAGCTTATTGTAACAATTACCGGCATCTAAAAATAAAAGACCTATAACTTGATCTGATGATATTGGAATACCTAATTCTGTGGAAAATAATATTTCTCTGGCACCTCCATCAATAGGTCCAATAGACCTATCTGCATAACCCCTAAGCCCGTCAGAGCCTGTTCCTCCGAGGTAAAATCTTTCATCAGGAGGTACTTCATTTGAAGAATTTCCATATCCTGTAATATAACCAAAGCGCCACTTAGTTCTTAAAACTGTTGTATAAAAAGCAGGAGTAAACCAACTAATTTCTGCAATTTGTTTAAAGTAATTAAAGTCACCGGCAAATGGCCCGCCCGCTAACTCGCTATAAAGTGTAAAACGTGAACCGCTTGTAGGGAAAAATACATTATCTCTTGAATCTCTAATAATTGTGACATTTACTGAACTGGTGTATTGTAAGCCTAAACTGTCAAGCTTTGCAAGATTTGATGAAAAATAATTATCAAGATTTCTTATCTCATATTTCTTAGAGTATAATGAATACCCTGCTATAATTTTTGAATTATCGACAAATTTTATTGGATATCCAAATCTGAATCCCCCACCGTTGGTATAAATATCGTAATTATAGTCAACCCATTCTTTTTTTGTATGATAAATGTTGAATCCAAATAAAATATCTGTGTCGTATAAATATGGATTTGTAAAATCAAATTCTACGTTTTGAGTAGTTTTACTAAATTCCCATTTAAGGTTGCCTTGCCAATAATTACCAAAGATATTGTTATGAGAAATACTAAACTGACCAACAATTTTGTCTCTACTGTTATAACCGATACCACCATTAGCTGAGCCGGATGTTTTGTCGGTAACATTAAGATATAGGTCAACATCGCCTTTGGAATTTATTTGATCATAATTAATCCCCAAGTCCGGTTCGAAGAAACCTAAATTATATACATTCTGTTGACTTCTGATTACTCTTGATTGTCTAAAATAATCACCGGGTGTTATAACTAATTGTCTTCTAATTATCTTTTCTTTTGTCTTTGTGTTTCCTGTTATATGGATTTTATGTATTTTAGCTCTTGTATTTTCTTCAATTATAAGGTTTATGTTAACTTTATTATCCGTCTTATTGATACCGGGTTCAAAGTTAGCATAAATATAGCCTTCTTCATAATACAATGAGGCTACTTTTTGCATTTGATTACTGAATTTATCCATATCAAAGATTTCATTTTCTTTAAAAGTAAAGTTATTTAAAATAGTATCCTTGTCAAAATGCTGATTACCTGTTACGTCAATTTTACCAAAAAAATATTTTTTGCCTTCATCAACATAAATGTTTATTGTTAAAAATCTATTATCATCAATTGACTGCTCAGTTTTTAAAATTCTTGCATCAATAAAACCTTCTTTGTTGTAGAATTCTACTATTAGTTTTAGATCCTCTTGAAATTTAGTTTCTTCATAAGCACCTGAACGGAAGAGGTTTTTTCTTTTAGTTTTCATTTTAGAAAGCAATTTTTTGGTTTGAATTTCGTTATTTCCATAAATATTGATTCGGCGAACAGCAATACGTTTTCCTTCGTTAACAATTATTTTTATTTCTACTGCTTCAGTTTGAGTTGATGAGTCATCAATAGAATTGATATTCTGTATTTCTTTTACTTCATAATCTATTTGAGCTAAGTTATAGCTTTTAGATTTATATTCAGATAATAATTTTCTGGTATTTTCAGCTTTTATTATTGGAGACCAATATGAACCTAATCTTAGAGTGCTAATTTCTTCAATCTTGCTTGTAGAAATGGCTTTATTGCCTTCATAAGTTATCTTGCTGATAACAGGTAATTCTTCAACTATTATTTCTAATCTTAATCCGGAGCCTTCATTTATTTCTTTTATTTCAATATTGACATCATTAAACACATTAAGTTTATATAATGATTTTATAGCATTCGAAATTAATTCAGGGTAAAAGGCATCGCCGATTTTGATACCACTTGTTGCTAAGATTAAGTCTGTGTCAATTTTTTGTGTTCCAATAACTTTTATATCTAAAATCAAAAAACTCTGAGAAAATAGGTGGGTTGTTAATAAAAATAAAAATATTAATAAAAACCATAATTTACGAAAATACTGCATCAATCCTCCAATATAAGTATGTATCCATAAAAAATAAAGCCAAAACTTAGTAAAGTCTTTTTTACATTTATTTGATTTTTATTTAATTAATTTTCTGATTTGTATTTTAATTATCACTTATTATTTCTCCTTTATCGTAGCTTTTAATTATTATAACTAATAAAAACTTTACTTATTACGTTATTTGTAAAAAAAAAGAGGAGCATAAGCTCCTCTTAAATGTTTTATCTAAGTTTTAGAATTTTACATTGATTCTTGTACTAACTTCATAAGCATTATCACCGTCTTCTCCGGCATATTGATAGTATTTTCCGGGCATTACATAAGCACCAACAGCATCTAAGCTAACATTTTCATATAGCATATAACATGCTCCGATATTTATTTCGGTCGCCATTGCAGTTTCTTCACCTTCAACTGCACTAACCATACCTGCAGCTATACGTCCGGTAAATTTTTCAGTGAAAGGATATGCATAACGTCCTACTATACTCATAATACCTGCATCATTATTGTTTGCATCAAAATAAAAATCACTTGGATGAGAGTCATTAATGCCGATACCCATATATTCAAGACCATTCATATAATATGATGATAAAGTATTAAATGCTGTTGTAGATTCAGGATCTTCTCCGTCATCACCTGATGAATATAAGAAATTAAGTCCGGCAATACCGTTTTCTTCTAAGTTATATTCTAAATCAAGAGAAAATGCATAACCACCATTTGTTACATCTTTTCCTGCAAAAGCTTCTGTATATGATCCATAATTGTATGCTCCCATAGCATCAATTTGTAAACCATTTAAATTGTAGTTGAAATATGGCATAAACCATAAGTCTAATCTGCTTTTATTGATTTTATAGCTTTTTATAATGGTATTTACACCATACATATTTGACATATCAAAGCTTATTAATCCTAAAAATGCATCAACATCAGCATCATTGTAGTCATTAGTTCCGTCGAATGCTGTATCTGATTCATATACTTGTCCGTAACCAACTTCAAGAGTCATATCTTGATTAAATTTTTTAGATACAATTACTCCGGCAAGATCATCATCTAAAACAAGGCTTTTGTGATCTAACCATGGCAATAAACCAACTCGGATATTCATATCTTCAAAACCATTGTAATCAAAGTATAAATGTCTTGTAACTAATTTACCTTTTTTTGACCAAACACCGGTATTTGCTTTGTCTCCCCAAACATAATTTCCGGCTCTAAGCATATAAACAAAGTATAAATCTTCTGCAGGATTTACTTTAAATTGGATTTGTGCTCTAGAATCAAAAATACTTTTAGAATCTGAATCCGGATCAAACCAATTATTCCATGACATACGAGTTCTTGCGTCACCACTAATCTCTACTGTTGCACAAAGAGCGAGTGATATTAGTAAGATTGCAGCTAAAAATAATGATTTTTTCATTATTACCTCCATTCTTTATTACATTCTATGACTTCATTTTAATAGAGTGGATATTATTTGTCAAATATTTTTTTTAAATAATCTCATTTTTTACAAACAGAGTAGATATTTCTGCTTTTTAATTTATTGTATATCATAACTTTAAGGTTAATTTTTGATAGTTAATTATATTATGAAAATTTATTACTATTTGACCTAGATTTTCATCAAAATAGAGAAATTAACTTTAAGGTAGTTATTTATAATAAAATCATAGCAAGATATAGTTGATAAACAAGGGACCTCCAGGATGGTTTAAAGCATCCTGGAGGTCCCTTGTTCTTTTTATGAAGGGAATTTGTATTTTTTGTTTAAATTATAGCAAAAAAACTCGTGTATATATTTTTTAATTATAAAAACAAAAAAGTATAAAAAAAATATTTGACAAAAAATACTATAATTATTATGTTATAAAATATTAATGGAGGTTATATGAGTTTTATAAAAAAAAATGTAATTATATTATTGATATGTATATCGTTCTGCAGTTTATACAGTCAAGTAGTCGAGATACCAGATTTTGATATTTCTGAGTTATTGAGTAGTAGTTATCAAACTCCAACCGGAAATATCCATTTAAGGTTACTTTTTTCTGAAGAATATCAAGATTTTATTGATAGTCTCAGGGTGGTTAGTGTTTCTGAAAATTATATTTATGAACAATATTTTTCAATGATAAATAGCTATGAGATGAAAGCGATTTTGCCCAATCCGGATATATCAATTCAGTCAATAGGGTTAAAATATGTAAATGATTCTTTTAGTTTGATTTCTCCGTATCAAGTGCCTGTTGGATTAGCAACAGATCCGTTTTATTATTTAAGTGCAGGCGATGATGTAGTTGGAGAGGCAGAATTGCAAGGGGATGAAGTTTTGGACTTAATTGGTCAATCATTTGTGTTGGAACAGGATCCTATTGATATAAGTAATTTGTCAAAATCATTGAGAGTTTCTCTTGAAAACTTATCTGCAACTTATCCTGCATCATCAAGTTATATAACATATTATATGTATGGAGTATGCTTAATAAATCCTGATCATTTAGAGGGTATTGATGTGACTGATATAGATTTTGCAAATCTTGATCTAAGTTTGTTGGGTGATTTAAATGTTTATGTTATGTTAAAAGCAGAGATTCCTTATTTCTTAAGTTCCGGATTGTATAAGATACCTATTTCATATTTTGCAGAACCTGATAGTATAGATTTTTCTCAATTTGAATCAATTTCAGCTATAGATACCTCTGTTAATCAGGGAGAGCTTTTATTGGGTTTAGATTTTGAGAGTTTATTGTTAGATGATGAATTTGGAGAATGGCCAAATTCGAGTAAGTCGTTATTGGCTTTACCATTTATTATCAAGATAGCAAATATACTTAATCCTTCGATGAATTATGATTTTGGTGTACCAACATTAGTGTATTGTGAACCTTTTAGGATAATAAATGAAGAAAATACTATTCCTGAAATAAGTTATAATTATATCTCTTCAAGAATGATAGAGATTTCATATTCTGATCAAAATGGTCATTATCCTGTAATTGCTGAATATCAAAGTGAAAATCAGTTTATTGAGGCATATAGTTTAAGTACAGATTTTTCAGAGAACGCTATATTTATAATAAGTTCTTCTGAAGATTTAACTCAACAAGCGAATCTAATTTTTTCTGATGATAGTCTTAATTATGTCACTTTAGATGTACTTCCAAATAGTACATCTGATGAAGTAATAGGAATGCAAAATGATATTTCTGTTTATCCAAATCCATACATCCGGAATAGTAAAGAGTTAAGTATTGATTTTAAAAGAAATATACAAAGTACGACAACAGTTGAATTATACAACATTAAAGGACAAAAAGTATATGAACAAGATTATTCTTACGAAAAGGATATAAATATTAGTTCAAAAAAGCTTAAACAACTTACTTCCGGTGTTTATTTTGTGAGAGTGGTTGAGGATAATATACACAGATATAAAAAAATACTTATTTTAAAATAGCATTTATTTGCCTTTTCTACCGGGTCTGAAGAGCTGAGTAAACCTAACTATTGGTTCATTGTTAGGTATGGTAGAAAAGTATCCGGCATTAACTGATTGGATGCTTTCGATAGTATAGAATGCTTTAGGGTTATTGCTATTAATTAGTGAGATAACCTTATTTAATTCTGTTCTGTTGACAATAATAAATAGTATTTTTACATCTCCATATTTGCCTTGAGCATTTATTGTTGTTAGTCCTATATGATTTTCTCGAAGTACTTGGATTAATTTTTCACTTTCTTTATTGATTATTGAGCGAATAAGCACTTTTCCTAAGGAAAGCTTGCTTTCAATAGCCATCCCAACATACGTACCTAAAGCATAACCTAATGCATAAGCAAGATAGGCAATTATGTTTGAAACATCAGTAATGATTTGTTTTGCAACCAATATCCAGATAAATACTTCAAAGAAACCAATTATTGGGGCAAGTCTTTTATGTCCTTTGGAAAGTAGGATTATTCTAAGTGTTCCCATTGATACATCAGCAATTCGGGCGAGAATTATTAACAAGGGAAATATAATAAATTGGAAATAGATTGATTCAGTCATTTAAACTCCATTTTTAATTTGATACATTGAGTTAATCTGTAAATGTGCTTTTTTATAGTCAAGGGGGTCAGCATAAAAAGTTTTTTGGTTTGTATAAATAACATATCCGGGTGCTGAACCTCTGGGTTTTCTTACATATCTGATTTGAGTATAGTCAACAGGAACATTTGATGAATGTTTAGCTTTGCTAAACCATGCGGCTAATTGGCAACATATAATTATTAATTGCTCCGGTGGAGTTTGTTTTTTAAAATTTCTTAAAACAATATGAGTACCATGAAATACTCTCGTATGAAACCACCAATCATTACCTTTAGCTGTTTTACAAGTAAGTAGATCATTTTCTTTGTTTGACCTGCCTATAAGTATTTCCCAATCATCGTTAATGGGGATTTTTCTAAATAATTGTTTATCATTTTTATTATTGGAATTACCAATGAAATCATTTTGGGACATTGTTTGTTCTTGAAAATCTTTAAGTTCTATGTAATCATTTATTTGTGAAAGTTCTTTTGTTATTTCTTCTAAATGAGCAAGTTCTTTTTTAGTTTTTGACAGATTATCTTTTATTATTTTTTGTCCTTTTAAAGCTTTTCGATATTTTTTTGCATAATAGTCAATGTTTTTTTGAGGAGAAATTTCTTTTTTCAGAGGGATGCTAATAATAGGGAATATGCCTTTGTCTGCTGATGTCATATCATAATAATTGGTAAGAGATATTTCTTCCATACCTTGTTTTATCTCATTAAATGAACTTTTTAATAGTTCAATGTATTGTTTCCAAATATCTATATTAAGAGCAGAATTTAATTCTGTAATTTGTTTTTTTTCTTTGTTGAGTACTTTTTTGTATTCTTTATTGATGGTCTTGAGCATAGTATTTTTTAGAAAATTCATCTTGGAAAATACGATTTGTTTTTCAAAAAAATCAGAGAAATAACTATTTACATCTGAGATAAATATATCTTCTTCTTTTTGGATAAAATCAGTTTGGGGAGTAAGATATTCAGAACCCGGTAAAATTTG
>JALNXV010000451.1 GCA_023230175.1 Candidatus Cloacimonadota bacterium | reverse complement strand
AGAAGCCTTGAGTGGAAGATCGGAGATACTGGTCCAGCAGGTGGAATTATCATTTATGACGTTGATGCTGATAATGTCAAAGGGAATAAGGATGAATTGGATTCTGCTTTGCAAAACTGGAGATTTATTGAGTCCACAAAGAATCTTATTACGATTGACGCTTGGGGAGGATCAGGAAAAGTCATCCTGGACACTTCAGCGGTTGTTGGGTCTGGAATTCAAAACACTAATGCTATAATCCAGGCATTAGGTGATATGCAAAGTGCTGCAAGAACATGTACGACATATGTTCAGAATGATTATTCAGACTGGTTCCTTCCCTCATTAAAGGAGGCTAGACAGCTCTTGACAATACTTACAAGCAATAGGACCATCAAAGCTGACACGGCTATATGGTCAAGCACTGCTCATCTGATGTTGGGAAGCTGGATTGCTGTGTGTTTTGACAATGCCCTTAGAGAGAAAACTTGCCCAAGATCGAAAAGAAACAGCATCTATGCCGTGCGTTATTTCTGAGTGCCAGACAAGGATTCCAAAGTTCCCTGATTTTTCTTTCAAGATGTCGAGCTGAAATAAGGAGTGGCAGAGTCGGTCGACAGAAGCAACCTCTTCATGAAAAGTGTATTGAGAGCCTACGAAGAAGGTTCAATCAATGGTGCTGCTCATGCTCAGCAGAGACATTATTATTTAAGCTGATACCAGTCTTCATGCACTGCATTACATCATTCAGGTTTTGTTTGGATGGCAGAACCAAAGGCTTGCACTCGCAAGATGCTTTCTTCAGAAGAAGCCTGTAATTGCTTTTGATGAAATAGAAACAGCTATGGATATTCAAAGCCAAGAGACTTTAGTTGAGCTTCTTCCTGTCTTGGCCCAAGAAGCTTTTGTTCTTATCGCAACTCTTTGTGGAATTTATGACTCGATTGCCAAAGAATTAAAAGATTTAGATAATTAAAAAGAGTAGGTAAGAATGCAGTTGGAAGACTTGAAAAAGGCAATCATTTCTTTAAGCAATGCTCCATTGCAATCAGGACTCTTAAATTTGCACCTCAGATGTAACATAACTCCCAAACCTTATGAATGCCAAGCGTAAACAATATGAGGTGACCTCGGATTGTTTACAGTTATTCGCAGGTAATCATACCGGTAAAACATCTCATTCAAATAAGTATACTTATCGGATGATGGATAGTGTGATATCATGACCAAGATGGATGACAAGAACACGCAGGGTGTTAAGCTCGAGTACTCGAACGAACCCGATGTAAGCGAGAACAGCATATTGAATGCAGATGATTTTCTGCTAAGCATACTTCTCCAAGACCAGACCACAAAAAAGAACATTTTGTGGATGACTGATAACTATGCAAAGCATGGTCCTGGATACGAGGAGACCTCTCAGATTACGATTCCTCTTATCACTGGAAAACACTCCAAGGTCATCAGGCCAAGAATCAACAAGACCAAGGCAGAGCAGCTTCACCGTGTAAGAGACAAGGCTGAAGTGTTTACTCCGTCATGGATATGCAACAGCCAGAATAACCTCATAGACAATGCGTGGTTTGGTCGTGATGGTGTATTCAACACGGAATTGGATAAATCGTGGATTACCAATAAGGAGAATATATCTTTCCCGGAAGGGAAGGCTTGGAAGGATTACATCCTTGCCCAAAGGCTTGAGGTATCATGCGGAGAGGCTCCTTATCTTGTAAGCCGGTATGACACCACTACAGGTCAAATGCTTGCTATAGAAGACAGGATTGGCCTTCTGGATCGCAAGCTCCGCATAGTCAATGAGAATGCCGGTTCTGAAGAGGAATGGATTCAGTGGTCTATAAAAGCCGTCCAGAGCACCTATGGCTTTGAATGGCAGGGCGACAGTCTTCTAATAGCCCGAGAGAACATAGTCCTATCATACATAGACTACTTCAAGTCCAGGTTTGGGAAATCACCAGCCATTGAGCTCACTCGCGAGATTGCCGAGATAGCATCATGGAACATCTGGCAGATGGATGGATTGAAGTTTGTTGTCCCTCTCTCATGCCATGAGGAGACTGTTGTGGATGAAGGTCTCTTTGAGACAACAACCGCAACAATCAGCTGTGAAGGCTGCAGCAAGAATAATATAAGAAAACACAATGGGGTATATTGCAGAATTAAGGATTGGCAGAGCAACAAGACAGTCAAGGCTGTTAATCTGCTTAAGGGGGAAATGCAATGAGCAAGGAAGAGCAATCTGTACCTGATCAAGAATCGGATGAGAAAGAGATGTATCTTGACACTACGGAGTACAAGCTCATCTATATATACTGGATTGACGACAATGTCCACAAGGGCTTGCTGAAAATAGGGGATGCCTCCTTAAGATCTCCCAAGACTTTCGATTGCTTTCCGAATAATTGCTCGGAACTGAACAAGGCTGCCAGAAAGCGTATCGGGGAACAGACAGGCACGGCTGGCATCATGTACCACCTATGTCATACCGAGATTGCTGTCAAGAAAAAAGGCCAATACATTGAAGCGTTTCGCGATAAAGCAGTCCATAAGGTTCTTGAGAACTCCGGCATCAAGAAAATGATAATATCGGTTCCTGGTGGTAGGGCCACTGAATGGTTCCAGGTTAATTTGGATACCGCCAAGAATGCCATTGCTGCATGCAAGCAAGGCAGACAAACCCTCCTTTCCTCGGAGATTGTTCCCGAAGAAGAACGGGAGATCATCCTTCGCGAAGAGCAGGAAGACGCCATCAAGAAGACCATTGCTTGTTTCAAGGATAACAGCCAGATGCTCTGGAACGCCAAGATGCGTTATGGAAAAACAGCTACTTCTCTTACATTTGTAAAAAGAGAGCTGAAAAAGTACCCGAAGACCATCATAATCACCCATCGTCCCGTTGTTGA
>JALNXV010000058.1 GCA_023230175.1 Candidatus Cloacimonadota bacterium | reverse complement strand
TGAATTTGTTGTGTTAATTTACAAAAATGATTATGCTTTTTTTGGGCATAATCTAACAATGACAGCATGTAAATAAAAGTTACAAAGTGTAAACGGTTAATTTGTTTCATCAAATTAACCGTTTAAATAATACTATTTGAGAATAATAATCTTTTTTAAAGAAGTATATTTAGCACCTGTTGTTAATTCTATTTGATATTTTTCTGCAGGTAATCTACTTCCTTTATAATCAGTACCGTCCCATGTAAATTGGGTTTCGCCGTTTTTTAATTGTCCTTGGAATATAACTTTAACGATAACATCGTTTTTATCCATAACAACTAAAGTAGCGTCAATATTTTCTTGAGAATCTACATAAATAGTGGTAGTTCTAATAAATTCTTCGGGTGACACTCTTAAAGAAAGAACACTATCATTGACTTTGGTAGCCATTAAAACACAAGTTACACTTAATATTATAAGCATAAATGATACAACTAAAAACTTCTTCATAATTCCTCCGTCTATTAATTTAAATCAAAATCTTACAGTATTTATAATATCAAGCATAACTTATTCCAAAATAGTAACAGCATAGTTTTAAGTGAAAATAAAAAAAAAGAAAAAAAATATTGCTAAAAATACATATTTGATTTTTTTTGGCATTATGAGAAATAAATATTAAAAAATAAACTATTAGATACTGGAGGCAAAATGTCAGGTCATAATAAGTGGAGCTCAATAAAGCATAAAAAAGGTGCTGCTGATGCTAAAAGAGGGAAAGTTTTCACTAGAATCGTTAAAGAAATTATCCTCGCAGCGAGAGATGGTGGTGGAGATTTATCTTCTAACCCTCGTTTAAGAACAGCTATTCAAGCAGCTAAAAATGCTAATATGCCCAAAGATAATATTGAAAAAGCTATTAAAAGAGGAACCGGCGAAATTGAAGGAGCAGCATACGAAGAAATAACTTATGAAGGTTATGGACATGGAGGGGTTGCAATCTTAGTAGATTGTACAACCGATAATAAAAACCGAACTGTAGCTGAAATTAGACATACTTTTTCTAAATACGGCGGAAATATGGCAGAGAGTGGTTCTGTTGCTTGGAATTTTGAACAAAAAGGTGAACTTGAAGTTAAGGCTGAGGGTCTTGATGAAGATGATTTTATGATGCAGGCATTAGAGATCGGTGCAGAAGATGTTCAGAAAGAAGATGATGTTTTTATGGTTTATACTGCAGTTGCCGATTTTTATAAAGTACTAACAGGTATGGAAGAACAAGGATTTATAATTGTTAAAGCAGAATTAACTATGATACCAAAAACTACTATTAATGCCGATGAAGTTGCAGAAAAACTTTTAAAGCTCATTGATAGATTAGAAGATTTAGATGATGCTCAGAAAGTATATGCGAATTTTGAAATCTCAGATGAAGTTCTTGATAGGATAAATGTTGAATGATTCTCTTGGGTATAGATCCCGGAAGTAGAAAATGTGGTTATGGGATTTTACACATAGATAAATATAAAATAATTGCTGCAGGTTGTGGCATTATTAAGTTAGATGAAAAAAAGTCTCTTCAGGACAGGTTATTAGAGTTATATAATCATCTTTCAAAACTCATTGATGAATATAAACCTGATGTAGCTGCAGTTGAAGAGATTTTTTTTGGTAAAAATTTGCATTCTGCTTTTACCTTAGGAAATGTAAGAGGAGTGATTTTGTTATTACTTAAAATGAATAATATTTTAACATATAACTATTCCCCGAGAGAAATCAAACAATCAGTAACAGGAAAAGGTAGTGCAAGTAAAAAACAGATAGAGTATGTAATTCAATCTATTTTAAATCTAAAGCAAGCCCCAAAAGAAGACGCTGCTGATGCTTTAGCCATAGCGATGTGTTTATTTAATAAAGAAAAATTTAACCTTTTAAAAACTGAAAGTAGGTTATAATGTATAATTATTTATATGGCATATTATCAGAAAAAACAGCCGACAGGGTTGTAATTGATTGTGGGGGTATTGGTTTTGAAGTTAAAATTCCACTTTCTACATTTGATTTATTACCTGATAAAAATGAAAAGATAAAATTGTTAATACATACTTATCATAATGATGAAGGAACAAGATTATTTGGTTTTTTTACTCAAGCAGAAAAGGATACTTTTAAGTTATTAATTAATGTAAGTCGTATAGGGCCCAAGATTGCGTTATCAATTTTAAGCAACTTGTCTGTAAATGATTTAGTATCAGCAGTTATGAGTAATAATGATTCATTAATTTCTAAAGCACCCGGTTTAGGGAAAAAATCTGCTCAAAGATTAATTATTGAGTTAAAAGATAAAATTTCTGAAATTACACCAAGTAAAGATATTTCTCATAATAATACTATAATTTCTTCTGATAAATGGCAAGAAGTTGATACTGCATTATTAGCACTTGGTTTTAAATCTTTTGAAATAAGAAAGGCAACTCAAGAGTTAATTTTTAAAGATACTGATAAAACTCAAGACATAGTTAAAGCTTGCATAAAATATATCTATATGAAAAGGAATGAATAATGAATATTAGACAGGAAGCATGGGATATCATAGTTAAAGTTTTAAAAAACAATATGTTTTCTGATAAGTTACTTACTCAATCTGCAAAAAAATTACATAAAGCAAATGAAAATCCGGAGCTTCTGTATCATCTTGTTAAAGGTGTAATTAAAATGCAATTACTTCTTGAACATATAGCATACCAATACACTGACAAAAGTAAATTTAAAAATACAGATATCAAAATAAAAGTATTAATTTATTTAGCCTTATATCAGATTATTTTTTGTGAGAGTATTCCCGAACATGCAGCTGTCAATGAAACTGTTGAACTCGCTAATAAAAAACTTAATGATCAAGTTGCCGGTTTTGTTAATGCTGTTCTCAGAGCTTATCTTAGAAATCCACAATATAAATTACCTGAAGATACAGCTGAGAGAATATCTATAGAACATTCATTTCCTCTTGAAATTATAAAACAATGGCTTTCCAGATGGGATGAAGAACAAGTTGAATATCTGGCAATGTATTACAATGAATCTCCAAAATTATATCTTCGAGTAAATACTCTCGCAACACAAAAAGAGAAGTTGATTAAATATTTTGAGAAAAAAAGTATTAAGGTATCTCAAACGCCCGCATCAAAAAATATGTTAATTAGTGACGATGCAAAGGCAATTTTAAATGATGTATCTTATGATGAGGGATATTTTACTATTCAAGATATTTCTGCAGCATTAGTTATTGAGTTATTAAATCCTCAATTTGATAATAGTATTTTAGATTTGTTTGCCGGTAGGGGAGGTAAAGCTTCATATATTGCTGAGTTAATGCAAAACACAGGAGAAATAATTGCTGTTGATAAAATACCTCATAAAATTAAAGAGATGAAGCAAACATTGACAAGAATTCAAGCAAATAATGTGAAATTAATCACAGAAGATGCCTTTAAGTTTGGTCCGGTTGCTCCTATGTATGACGGAGTATTACTTGATGTGCCTTGTTCAGGTTGGGGTGTTTTTCAAAAAAAAGCCGAATTAAGATGGCAAGAAAAGCAAAATATACCGGAATTAATTAAGCTTCAAGAAAAAGCCTTATTAACCGGAGCTCAATTTGTTAAACCCGGTGGATTTCTTGTATATAGTACCTGTACGATTAATCCTTTAGAAAATGAAGCTCAAATAGAAAAATTTTTAAATTCAAATCCAAATTTTAAACTAATCCCTGCAGAAACATTAATTCCAAAAGAATATACAGAATCAGGATATTTAAAAACAATCCCAAATATACATCATATGGATGGAGCTTTCGCAGCTAAATTAATGAAAAAGTTAGATTAAGGAGAACAGGATATCCTGAAGAATTATGCTTAAACATATTACAGCCTTTATTGTTGCTTCAATTATCTTTATAATTTTTATAACTATAGCTGTTATATTTTCAAATTATTTAATGGGTAAAATAGTTGCCGGAAGAGATACAGTTAAAGTGCCAAAGTTGATTGGTGCTGAATTTCAACAGGCAAGAAATTATTGTAAAACTTTGTCCTTAGAAATGGATATTATTGACGAAGAATATAGTACATACCCCAAAGGATATATTATTTCACAAACACCATCACCTCAAAGAACTATCTTTAAAAATAGAACCATTCAAACAGTTATAAGTAAAGGACCTAAAAAAGTTAATATGCCTAATTTAATAGGATTTTATTTTGATGACGTTGAGGTTTTACTCACCAGTTATGAACTAAAAATTGGAGAAGTCACTCAACACTATTCTAATGAAATCCCGGCAGGGCATGTAATTAGCACAGAACCATATCCCGGAGCAGATATTATTATAGGTAAAACTGTTAATTTTGTCATTAGTATTGGCCCTGACCCTCTTGATTTAACAGAACAAGAAAATCTTGAAATCTTGCCACAAAAAGACAGTTTGGGATATTTTGAAGAAAATATTTTTTAAGTTTTAAATCCAAATCTAAAGAAACAAAAGCTTTAAATTTACATTTATTTCTGTTAGGCATATTAAATAAATAATTTAAAGTTTTGCTTGACAAAGTGATAAAATATTAAAAGTTTACAATATTAGATAATAAAAGTATTTAAAGGAGAAACGATGAAACTAAAAAATATTTCTGATATTATTTTATTAGCAAAAGAAAAACCCAAAAAAAGATTAGTAGTTGTATATGTTAATGATAATCATACTATTGAGGCAGTTAATGAAGCAGTTGACAATGGAATTGTAGAGGCAACACTTACAGGTGAAAAAGATAAAATTATTGCGATATGTAATAGATTAAATATTGATAGTAATAAATTTGAAATAATTGATCAATCTGATCCTGTTGAGGCAGGACTTACTTGTTGTGATATGATAAATCAAGGTAAAGCTCATCTAATTATGAAAGGCACTATTACTTCAGATGATTATATGCGTTGTATTTTGAATAAAGAACGTGGCATTATGGAAAAGGGTGCTTTGCTTACTCACGTTACCGTAGTAGAACCTACCGGTTATAATAAGGTTTTAATCGTTGGTGATGTGGCAGTTATTCCTATTCCGGATGTTGATCAAAAAGAAAAGATTTTGAATTTTTTAATTGATACAGCTCACAAACTTGGAAACGAAAATCCAAAAGTTGCTTTAATTTCAGCATCTGAAAAAGTTAGTAAAAAGATTGTTTCTTCTACTGATGCTTTTGAACTTGTTGAAAGATCAAAAAAAGGTGTATTTAAACAAAGTTTGATCAGCGGACCAATGGGACTTGATTTAGCAATTGATGAAGTTGCTGTAAAAATTAAAGGTTTTAAAAGTGATGTTGCAGGTAATGCAGATATTTTACTTTTCCCTAATATTGAATCCGGAAATGTATTTTATAAAACTTGTACTAAATTTTTAAAATCTGAATTAGCTGCTCTTGTTGTTGGTGCAAAAGTGCCCGCAGTCTTATCTTCTCGTGGAGATAGTTCTAAAACAAAATTATATTCTATAGCCTTAGCAGCAATAACAACAAACAAATAGAGGTGTCTTATGCCAATCAAAAGACTTGACGAGATGGTAGAAAAGGTTAAAAAACTCAAGGCAAAAACTATTGCTATTGCTGTCGCAGAAGATGAAAATACTCTTGAAGCAATAAATGAAGCCATTAATTCCGGCTTTGCTAAGGCCTTAATGTATGGTAATAAAGATAAAATAATTAAATGTTGTGAAGATCTTAATATTGATTATACACGTTTTGATATTATTGATGAAAAAGACCCTGTGATTGCAACCAAGTTAGCTGTTGAGGCTGTTAAGACAAATAAGGCAGATGTTTTAATGAAAGGGTTGGTCAATACGGATAAATTTTTAAAAGCTGTTCTTGATAAAGAAAAAGGCTTATTACCACCAAAGACAGTTATGTCTTATGTTTGTGCTATTGAAGTACCTTCTTACAATAAACTTCTATTTGTTACTGACACTGCAGTCTTGCCATATCCAAATCTGGAACAAAAAGCTGCTATGTTAAAGTATGCTGTTAAAATGGCTAATCAATTTGGAATTGAAATGCCTAAGGTTGCTTTGTTATCTGCTGCTGAAAAGGTTAATCCTACTTTTCAAAGTTCCACTGATGATGCCTTGATTTGTAAGATGGTAGAAAGAAGACAATTACCCGCTTGTATTGTTGATGGACCTGTTGATTTATTTTTAGCTTGTGACCCTAAAGCTTCTGAAATAAAAGGTGTTGAAACAACGCTTAGTGGAGAAGCAGATATTTTAATATGTCCTTCACTTGAAGCTTGTAATATTTTTTATAAAGGCTTAATGCTTTTTGCTAAAGGAGAACTTGCCGGATTAATTCAAGGCACTACAAAACCTGTTGTCGTAATGTCAAGAAGTGAAAGTAAAAAATCAAAATTTTATTGTATAGCCTTAAGTTGCTTAATGGCTGAAGATAACAAATAGAGAGAATTATTATGAAAATTAGTATTGCATCTGATCATGCCGGATTTAAATTAAAATCTGCCGTTAAAGAGTATTTGGAAAAGGCATCTTATCAAGTAAATGATTTTGGTGCTTATGATGAAAATTCTGTTGATTATTCAGATACAGGATTAGCTGCTGCTGAAGATATTGCTTATGGTAATAGTGATTTTGGTATCTTAATCTGTGGAACCGGTATTGGTATGAGCATTATTGCAAATAAAGTAAAAGGTATTCGTGCCGGACTTTGTCATACCGAAGAATTTGCTAAACTAACAAGACAACATAATAACGCAAATATCCTTGTCCTTGCAGGTAGATATACTGAAGTAAATAAAGCTTTATCTATTGTAAAAACATTTCTTAACGAGCCTTTCTCTAATGAAGAGAGACACCAAAAAAGAATTGATAAAATAACTCAATATGAAAAAAAATAACGAGGTGGAAAATGGAAAACATTAAAAACTTTGATCCCGAACTTTATGCTGCTATGCATGAAGAATTAGTTCGTCAAGAAGAAAATCTTGAATTAATAGCTTCTGAAAATTATGTCAGCAAAGCTGTTATGGAAGCTGCAGGTTCTGTCTTGACAAATAAATATGCTGAAGGTTATCCTTATCGCTGGAGTAAAAAAACCGGTTTAGCAAATTACAAGCTTTACGGTCGTTATTATGGTGGATGTGAATACGTTGATGTTGCTGAAAAACTTGCTATTGAAAGAGCAAAAGAAATCTTTGGTGCTGAACACGCAAACGTTCAACCACATTCAGGCTCACAAGCCAATATGGCTGCTTATTTTTCACTTGTCAACCCCGGTGATACTGTCTTGAGCCTTGAACTTGCTCATGGTGGTCATTTAACTCACGGACATCCTTTAAGCTTTTCCGGACAATTTTATAAAATAGTTCATTATGGAGTTAGTCAAGAAACTGAACAATTTGATTATGATATTATTAGAAAACTTGCTCACGAACATAAACCGGCTTTGATTCTTACAGGTGCTTCTGCATACCCTAGAACTATTGATTTTGCACAATTCAGAGAAATTGCTGACGAAGTTGGAGCTAAATTAATGGTAGATATGGCTCACATTGCAGGACTTGTTGCTGCCGGACTTCATCCTAATCCGGTCCCTTATGCTGATATTGTTACTACAACAACACATAAAACCTTAAGAGGACCTCGTTCAGGGCTTATCTTATGTAAAGAAAAATATGCTAAAGATGTTGATGCAAAGGTATTTCCCGGCATTCAAGGCGGACCACTTATGCATATAATTGCTGCTAAAGCTGTTGCTTTTAAAGAAGCTCTTTCAGATGATTTTAAAAATTATCAAAAGCAAGTTGTTAAAAATGCTGCTGCTCTTGCTAATGCTCTAAAAAATGAAGGCTTTAAGCTTGTTTCCGGAGGTACCGATAATCACCTTGTTCTTGTCAATCTTGGTACTGAAGAAGAAGGCGGACCTTCAGGTAAAAAAATGGAAGAATCTCTGGACAAAGCAGGCATTACTGTTAACAAAAACACGGTTCCATTTGATACTCGTTCTCCATTTGTAGCTTCAGGTGTTAGAATCGGAACTCCTGCTGTTACTACAAGAGGTATGAAAGAAGAACAAATGAAGATCATTGCTAAATTGATTAAAACTGTTTTTGAAAATACTGAGAATGAAGATAAACTTGCTGAAGTTAAGGCTGAAGTTAGAAAACTTACTGCTCAATTTCCTTTATATAGAGAAATGATTTAATATTATAGTAAAAAAAGACCTCTCTGCATTTACAGAGAGGCTTTTTGCTTTGAATATTACATTACGTTATTAAAGGACTTGTTTGTCGCAACAGAAGGTAGATGTGAAGCACTTATCCAATCATTTACAGAGTCTCCTAATGTAGAGGAAAGTTGTTCTTTACTTGCAATCGGAGTTTGAAGACCAAGGACTACTTTTAAAAAGATGTTATAGGCCGATAGATTTAGTTTATCAGGTTCATGATGTTGAAAATTATATAAATGTGCATAATCAGTTAAATCCTTAACAAAATTTTCAGATAATATAGACCATACATTTACTGCTGCACGCATTTTTTCTGCCTGAATTTCATTCTGTTCAGTTAATTTTGGATAGACATAATTTCTGGCAATACATATTGTTGCATTCTTGAATGCTCCAAAAACCATTTGACCAAGATTACATTTACCTGACAACGTTTTGATGTTTCTAAAGAATGTTACTTTCATTTTTTCTCCTTGTTATTAAATGGTTAACGATCTGCCCTGGACTCGAGTCGGGTTGTGATAAAAATTAATTTTAATTTCTATCATCTTCTATTAATTATAGTTGGACATATCTTCGTTTTTTAGACATAGGATAAAAAAATATTATAAAAGAAATTTTATTTTTCGGAATAGAGTCGCTAATCACGAATATTGTAGCTTGAAAATCTTTGTTAAACAAGCGAGAATGCAATTTAATACAAAAAATTGGGTAAATTCCTGTGTCCTAATATTTAAGAGCCTGTCCCAAAATTAATGTTGTGCGAGCATCCCTGCTTGCACTCAAAACCTTAAGTGAAAGTTATTAAATATTTTACGAAACTACAAATCAATAAGATGAGATTCTTCGCAAGTTCAGAATGACAGGACCGGACGAGCTGTTCTCGACTCACATTCGTTTCGCTCATTGCAAGTCAAGTCCGGCTAAAGCTGCAAAAAAGAGGGTATTGATTTAATACCCTCTTAATATTTAAATTAATCTATTTCATTAAGATAGCTTTTTTTACTTGCAATGTTTCAGGAGTAGCCATTCTATAAAAATAGATACCGGTTGTCATATCTTTATTGTTGCTGTCTTTGCCGTTCCAATTAATAGTATGATTGCCTTGATTGAAGTAATCATTTACTAATGTTACTATCTTTTGTCCTTTAACATTATAAATGCTGATATCAACTTTTGTCGGATGTTTGAGTTCAAAAGCGATAGTAGTGTTTGGGTTAAATGGATTTGGGTAATTGCCTTTAAGTTGATGATAGGTAGTTTGAGGGGCAACTATATCAGTATTATCAGTCATTCCTAAGTCTGAAAGTTGTCTTGATGTTATATAGTTACCGGTATCTCTGGAGTTTAAAATGCCAATTACATCAATTGTTTCAGTAGGTATAAGATAACCAATATATTCAACATTATAGAAGGTAGTTCTAAATTCAATAGGATCACTACCGGTGGATAATTCATAGATTTCTCCATTTTCAAATACTCCGGCTGTTTCGAAACTAACATTTTCTATCAATACTAATTGACATTCAAAATCTTCAAAATTATTTAAGAATTGAGTGGGAGTAATTGTTGTAGGAGAGATAGTATTGTTGGTTGATGAAGGTTCTCCTGTATCTGATAATGGAATTAATTCTAACATATTGTTAAATTCAGATAATGTTCCTGTTAAGCCTGTGATTCCATCGCCGATATTAAAATCGTAGCTTAATATCCCTTCATCATCATCGATTAATAAACCGGCTGTTTCGTCTTGAACATATTTTTGATTTCTATATGTTTGAACAAAACTAATAAATATTTCAGAATTAATCGTAACAACACTGTTAACAGGTTGTTGTCTGAGTTCAGCGAGATTATTTACTGTAACCGGGAAAGCATATATTTCAGTAATTACAACAGATGGATCCATTCCATCTTTTTCTGCTCTGAATTTTAAAGTAGTTGTAGTATTGATTGTTATAGGTGTAGAATATAGAGTTCCATTTGTAGCGTCAGGATTTGAGCCATCTAATGTATAGTAAATATCTGCATCTTCTGTTGTGCAAGTAAGTTCAACATTAACAGGCTCAGAATAAACACCTCCGGTCGGATTGGCAGTAGGAGGATCAATCATATCTGCAAAATCTGCCATAAATCGTGGAGTGATATAATTGCCGTCAGAACGAGCATTAAGGATTCCTGTCATATCAACAGAATTTTCAGGTATTGGTTGACCAATATAATCAACGTCGTAAAAAGTAGTTCTAAGATTAACTAAATTTGTTCCATCTGTGATTTCGTAAGTAATACCATTTGCAAAAGTGCCTGTAGTTGTGAAATTGATATCTTGAATTGTTACAAGTTGACTTTCAAAGTCATCAAAATTATTTAAAAATTGAGCAGTAGTTATTATAGTTGGTGTGATCGTATTACCTGTAGAGGTTGGAGCACCAGGATCACTTTCCGGCATAAATTGTAACATATTTCCATATTCTGAAATAGTGCCTGAAAGTCCGGTAATACCATCTCCAACATTGTATTCAGTATCAATTACACTATTATAATCATCTATTAAAATAGCACCTGTTTCATCTTGGATATATTTTTGTCCTCTAAATGATTGAGTAAATGTTATTATCACTTCTGATGTGATTGTTATAAGTGAGCCTGTTCCGGGTGTTAATGCTCTAAGCTCATCAATAGAAGAAACTGATACAGGGAAAACATAAGTTTCTGTTACAACTGCTGAAGGATTCATTCCTTCTTTTTCTGCTCTGAATTTTAGGATTGTTGTAGAGTTGATAGGTATAGGTTCTGTATAGAGTTCGCCATTAGTTGATGAAGGTTCTGTTTCATCAGTGGTGTAGAATATAAAAGATTGTGGAGTTGAACAAGTAAGTTCTACATAGATTAGTTCATTATAAGTTCCTCCGGCAGGTTCAGCTGTTGGTGCAACAACAGTATTTGCATCTTGATGTAAAAAAGTTAGGTTGTCAAATCTAACAGTTCCGCCGGTACCGTATGTACCTGTAGGATTTGAAGGCTGATAGCTTGAAGAACCTGAAGAAAAAGCAGTTACAAAACGGATTGCAAAGTTCGGATTATCGTCGATTCCTTCAATTCCTGTAAAGTCAGCAGTTCTTACATACCAACCATCGTTGGTTGTGATAAAAAGGCCATTATCAAATCCTATTGCTTCTCCACCGGTAGTGTTTGAAGCATTTTGTTCAGTAGCTTCAAAGTTTATCCAGTTTGAGCCATTAACAGTAAATTGTAATCTAATACGATTAGCTGCAGTATTACTATGTTTATGATCCCAATTGATTTGAATATTTGAGAGACCCGTTGTAGAAACATTAACTTGGATGCCGGCAGTTTCCGGAGATGATTCAGCTTCAGGATAACTTGTTGTATTCAGAGCTCTGTCAGGGTTTCCTGTTGCACCTGCGGCGTAAGATGATGTGGTGCCACCAATTAATTCAATAGACCCGGTGCCTGATGTTGGATTTGTGGTCTCGTCATTAAAATCAAAGACAGCAAATGGTGTTTGAGCCACAAGCGAAGTAAATAAAACTGCAAGGGCTAAGAAAATTATTTTTTTTAACATTTTTCCTCCTAATATATGAAATCTATTTTTAATGCAAAATATATCATATTGACTTTTTTGGCAAGTTAATTTTTTGTTAAGTTATTGTTTATATTTCTAATATTATTGTCACAGGTCCGTCATTTATGAGAGAAACTTTCATATCTGCACCGAAAATACCTGATTTTACTTTAATATTAGTATGTTTTAATTTTTGAATGAATAAATCATAAAGTTGTTTTGCTTTTTCAGGATTTGCTGCTTGGGTAAAGTCGGGCCGATTACCTCTTTTACAATTAGCATGTAATGTAAATTGAGATATTAATAATATACTTCCTTTAATGTCTTGTATCGAAAGATTCATTTTTCCTTTTTCATCTTCATATATTCTTAGATTAGTAAGTTTTTTTATCAAGAAGTCGATGTTTGTTTCTATGTCATCATTATGAATTCCCAAGAAAACTAATAAGCCTTGATTAATTTCGCTAATAGTTTTATTATCTACTTTAACTTCAGCATTTATTACTCTTTGAATAAGCAATTTCATTTATATCTCAATCTGATCACAGTACTCATTTAAAAAACAATTTATGCAATCAGGTTTTGCTTTGCATACAAATTTGCAATGATTGACAATTAAGGCATGATATTCATTAAAAAGATTTACATCTCTTGAAAGTTTTTTCATTATATCAGATTGAATCGTGTGATATTTGTAATCTTTTAATTGAATACCAATTCTTTTTAAAAGCCTTATTGTATATGAATCAACTACAAAAACCGGTAATTCCATTGCATATAATAAAATACTATCAGCTGTTTCCGGTCCGATACCCTTTATATTCAGTAAATAATTACGATTTTCATCAATATCATATTCTTGGTAATTATAATTAACTAAGCTTTTGGCTGTTGTTTTTAATCTTTTTGCTTTGACATTGAAATATCCCGAGGGTTTTATTAATCCTGCAATTGTGTTTTCTGTAGTATTTGATAATGATTTCAAATCGCATTTATTGGCTGTTTTGAGATTTCTAATTGCTTTTTCAACATTAGTCCATGCAGTATTTTGGGTTAAAATTGCTCCTATGATAATTTCATCATAATTATCTGCAGGCCACCAATCTTGCTTACCATATTGATTAAATAATTTATCAAATAGTTTTTGATATTTTGACATTTTGTTTTAAAAAAAGCTTATGATTTTGAAATTAAATGAGACTGTGGAGTCATTTTTGTTGTAATTTAATGACAAGATTTTTGCAATCTATGAGGTCTCGCATAAGGGTTAAAAGTTCACGATTGAGTTTTTGATTTTCATGAATAAGGTCGCTACTACGTTTCTTTTCCTGGTCATACTCAATATCAATCTCCTGTATATTTTTTTTTAATAAATCTAC
>JALNXV010000450.1 GCA_023230175.1 Candidatus Cloacimonadota bacterium | reverse complement strand
TATTATATCGCTCCTACGGAGCTTGGTTTTGTGGGGTGACTCTTTTCTCCGGGCTTACGCCCGGAGTTACATATATATCGTCTCTCTGAGACTTTTAAGATATAACTCGTTTGTATTGGCTTACGCCCGGAGTTACATATATGTCGCCTCGCTGAGGCTTTTAAGGTATGACTCGTTTGTATTGGCTTACTCCCGGAGTTACATATATATCGTCTCTCTGAGACTTTTAAAGTCTTTTAGAGTTTTAATCTGGTATATAGATAATCTAAACTATTATTTAATCTCTTCAATTGATTATTAAAAAAATTAGTAGTTGCATCATTCGTAATACCCGGAGTTTTTTCTAAGTCTTCAAAACTTTTTTCTAAGTCTCTGATATAAGATTGTCTTTCCTTAACTGAAGATATAATAATCGGAGGATATAAATCATGCATCAAAATCCAATTTTCCATTAGTCTGGCAACTCTTCCATTTGCATCAGCAAAAGGATGTATTCTAACTAGCTCATGATGATAATAAATTGCTTTAATAATAGCATTTGAAATTTCAGCTCCGTTATAAAACATATTTTCTACTAATGAAAATACTCTTGCAGGTTCGGGAGCATCGTGTTTTCCTACCTTGATTAAATTATGTCTATAAGAACCGGGGTGTTTTTTATGTGCTTCAGGATCAACAACATAATGCAAATAGATTAAATCTTTATGATCCTTAGGGATTTTATTGTCAATAACTTCATCAATAATGTAGCCGAAAGCTTTATTAAGATTTTTTAAATAATGTTCAGCTTGAGTTTTAGTATTTGCTTCAAATTGGGCACTTTTCATATTCATTAAATCTTGCAATCTTAATAAACTTTTTAAATATGTCCTAAAAAGTCGTAGATTATTATATTTTTTTTCATAAATAAGAAAACGAAACAATTTCTTTTTTTTATCTTCAAGCATAGTCAGATAATTTCTATCAATACGAATATTTTCTATATCTAATAAAAACATCTATACCTCACAAATCTTTTTATTTCTTTTCAATCTCAAAAACTTATTATTTAGAAAAGATTCTATTTTCAAATAAGATACCCAAATCATAATTATCTAATTATCTCATTGAACTTTTTTAACGATTGCGGCTATACCCCCAATATAATAAGAATCAGAGAAAAGAACACTCTTAGCTCTTTCTTCAGAAATAGTTATACAAGCACCGATAAAATCTACCTTATTTGCTGCAAGTGCAGGAATTAAAGAACCAAATTCCATATTAACAATCTCAAGTTTTTTATTTAGTTTCATAGCTATATAATTAGCAATTTCAATATCAAGACCTACAACTTGTCCATTTTTATCAACGAAAGAAAAAGGCTCAGTTACAGAAGATGTGCCAAATCTAATAACATCATCACTTGCATAATGAAATTCAGGCATAGGTGCAGGATTTCCAATTTCCGGTAACCATCTTTTATGCATATCTTCATATAAACCGTTATCTTTTAATTCTTCTAAAACTATATCAATGGTATTTTTTAAATCATAATCGGTTAATCTTACAGCAAACCCATAACTATCTAAAGTTATCATTTCATCAAAGACCATTAAATCTTGATTTTTTGCAGCTATATTTCTTAAAATCGGTTCATCATAAGCTGCAGCATCTACTTTACCTGTTTTTACAGCTAAGCAAGCATCCATTATATTATTATAATATTTAAAAGTAGTATTAGGGAATTTTGAAAGGACTAACTTGTCTGCAATAGTTCCCATAGGGACACCAATTTCTTTACCCTTTAGTTGTGATAATTCAGTAATCTTTTCTCTTTTGGCACAAGAACCCATCAAACCAATTATCAACAAACTTAAACCTAATACAACAATTTTCTTTGTTTTAACTCTTTGTAACTTTTTAAAGTTTAACATTACCTAACTCCTTTTCAATGATTAAAATATTTTTATTATCTTTATATTCATAACGCACATTATCAACAAATTCCTTGATTAAAATCAAGCCTAAACCGCCAATTTGTTTTTCATCTATAGGTAAACCTCTATTATCTACATCATACTGAATAGGATTAAAAGGTTTTCCCTCATCAATAAAAATAACTTTCAAAGTATTATTTTCAATTTCAACATTTATCTCAAGATAATTATCTTTAACATTAATATCCTCATAAGCATAATTACAAATATTAACAATAATCTCTTCACTAACAATTAAGAACTTCATAATATTAAAATCTTCGGGACATAATTCTGATAACTTTTCTTCAAGAAAATCTATAAAATCTTGAAATGTTTCTTTATCAGCTTTTAAATGAATACTATTATTATTTTTCAATTTTTTAATCCTTATCATAATTATGATTAAGATAATTGAACTAATCAAATCTGTCAATAATTTTTTCTAATGACTATAATAAAATATTTTTCATTCAAATAATTATTAAAAATACTTGACTAAAAATACTATTTGATTATATTTTATAATGAATACTGTAAAGAGGATATAATGTTAAAAAAGATTCTAATTGTTGATGATGAAAAACAAATAAACAATATCTTATCAAGATATTTAAGAAAGAATTACCAAGTTTCTATCTCTGAAAATGGGCTTCAAGCACTATCTCTCTTAAAAAAAGAAACATTCAATCTCATAATTATGGATGTAATAATGCCGGAAAAAGAAGGAATTGAAACTCTTATAGAAATTAAAAATACTTATCCTAATATAAAAATTATTATGATGTCCGGTGGTGGAAAAATCGGACCTCAAAGCTATCTCAAAATTGCTAAGGCTGTGGGAGCTGACGAAGTCATTGAAAAACCTTTTGAACTATCAGATTTACACAATATCATTAAAAAACTTCTTGATAATGCTGTCGAATAGTATCTTATATGATTCTACAA
>JALNXV010000449.1 GCA_023230175.1 Candidatus Cloacimonadota bacterium | reverse complement strand
TCTATTGCAAATCCAGTGACGATTCCTTTCTGATGATCAATATGCGCTCCAAGCGGGCACACTCTGTAAGGGGCATAAGCTGTGTGAATTCCTACCTCATGTCCTACGAATCTATCCAAGCAATCCATCTCTTCTCTCCAGTGCAATGATAGCATTCAAGGCCTCTGATCAGCAAGATAATGGTACTGGCCAAACACCTCTTCTCCGAAGCCAATGAAGGCTGGTGAAACAAAAAATGCTAGCAAGGCCGCGCTTTTGTGGTATCATGTTAAGTGCAATGTACAAAGAACAGTATGTAAGATATCTGGAAACAGTCTATCGCAAGCATGATGGAAGCAATCTCTCACAGAGTTCCGTCGAGCATTATGCGAACGAGTCAATCCGCAAGATAGATCAGCTGATCAAGAAATACAACATTGCGAATCTCGATTCCATCTATCAGATCAACTCGCTATCCGAATTAGAACGAATCAAGATGGCGTTGAAGCAGAATCCGGAATTCATACAGCTGGACTTGGACGGAAACAACATGTACTCGGCAGGACTGAACCATTACATGGATTTTGCAGAAGGACGAGATTTCCAGAACGTGAAATCTGAGATTGAACTTCTAGACCAGCCAATTCCGGTCAAAGGCACTCGGATAGTCAAAGAACGAATTATTCAAGACCGCGACAGAATCACAATCATCCAAGCAGAGGAAGCTTCAGGCTATCTCTGCCAAGTGAATCAATCTCATCGAACCTTCATCGCAGCCAGAACCCAGAATCCATACGTGGAAGGCCACCATATTATCCCGCTGCAGTTCCAGAAAGAGTTCGAATACAGTCTTGATGTTTATGCGAACATCCTTGTTCTATGCCCTAACTGCCACAGGCTTTTCCACTATGGCGACCGTGACAAGAGCGACCGAGTCATGCTTCTGAAGAATGTGTATGATCAGCGGCAGCAGCGTCTAGAGAACTCCGGCATCGAACTATCAAAGAATGACTTCGTTGATCTGGCGATGGCAGACCGCAAGGAAACGAAACCTCATTATTGAAACAGCAATATTGTTTCATCCTTCAGCATTTCTGTGATATGATCGATTCCATGAAGAAGCATTTAAGAGTAAGCGCTGCTGTTATTGAGAAAGATGGAAAAGTCTTTGCCGCTCAACGTGGCAACCATGGTGAACTTGCCCTCAGATGGGAGTTCCCTGGCGGAAAGCTAGAGCCGGGCGAAACACCAGAGCAAGCTCTTGTGAGAGAAATCAAGGAAGAGCTTGATACAACCATAGAAGTCATTCATCCTATTGCAACGGTTGAGCATGAATATGAAACATTCTCCATTACTCTTTATGGTTTTCTCTGCCGCATTGTTTCTGGCAGCCTTCCGATAAAGGAGCACATAGCTTCTCGCTGGCTTGAGAAATCAGAGCTTTCTGAAGTTGATTGGGCTGCAGCTGACACAGGCATAGTGCAAGAATTGCAGAAGAATTGGGAGAAAGACCTGTGAGTTCAGATTTCCAGCATCTAGAGCAAAGCCTCAGGACAGGATTCATCGACAGAACATATGAATCTTCTGAAGCGCTTCGTCCAAGACTACTGCTGAACAAGCAACCTGAAAGAAAGATTCTCAGTTCAATCCAATCAGAGCTTCGTACCTGCTCAAGCTTCGAGATGTTCGTCGCCTTCATAACAGATGGCGGGCTCAAGAGCTTGCTTCAGACTCTGAAGGACTTTGACAGCAAAGGCCTGAAGGGCAGAATCCTCACATCGACTTATCTTGATTTCACCAGCCCAAATGCAATCCAAGCCATCAGGGATGATTTTCAGAATATCGATGTGAAGGTCTATGATGGTGATCTTCATTCAAAAGGCTACACTTTCTACCACGATGATTATGCTACGGTTATCATCGGAAGCTCAAATCTAACTGAACCCGCTCTTTGCTCAACACGCGAGCTGAACATCCAGATGATTTCTGCTTCCAACGGCGATGTTCTTAACCAGATCCATTCTGAATTCACAGAAGCTTGGGAAAAAGCAATTGAACCAACTGATGCTTGGCTTGAACAATACCGCAAGGTATACAGAGTATTCGATCATCTCAGAAGAGAGATGAAGCCGCTTGGAGAGAACGAGATCTCAAAGGAAGGCTTCAAATCCAGAGAAGAAATTGTTCCCAATCAAATGCAGTTGGAAGCTCTGGAGTCTTTGCATGATCTGAGAGCAAAAGGAGAAAAGAAAGGTCTCCTTATTTCCGCTACAGGAACAGGCAAGACGCTGCTCAGTGCAATGGATGCCCATGCATTCAATCCTCACAAGCTTCTTTTCGTAGTTCACCGTGAGATGATCCTCAAAGACGCCCTCCATTCATTCAAGCTGATATTCGGAGATGATCTTGATTGCGAAACTTACACCGGTGGAAAATCCAGGCCGGATTGCCGTTTTGTTTTCTCTATGCCGGTAATGCTTTCAACTCATTTGCAAGAGTTCAAGCCTGATGAATTCGATTACATCATCATCGATGAAGCCCACAGAAGCGGCGCGGACACATATCAGAAGATCCTGAACTATTTCAAGCCCAAATTCCTCCTTGGCATGACAGCCACCCCGGAGAGAACCGATGGTCAGGATATTTACAAGAACTTCGACAACAACATTGCTTACGAAATCCGTCTTTCCGATGCAATGAAAGAGAACCTTCTCTGTGATTTCCACTACTTTGGAGTCACTGATCTTACAATCAATGGCGAGATAGTCGAGGACAGCACAGAGTTCAACAAGCTGGTTTCCCCAGAGCGAGCCAAGCGTGTTAAGCAGGCAATCGATTTCTACAGCATGTACTGCGAGGACCGGAAAGGCTTGATATTCTGCTCACGAACAGAAGAAGCAAAAGAGCTTTCCTGGCAATTGAATGCACTTGGAATGAAGA
>JALNXV010000057.1 GCA_023230175.1 Candidatus Cloacimonadota bacterium | reverse complement strand
TCAGCCTCTCCTGAATTGACAATCAAGGCATCAAGCTTTTCCCTTCTTAGTATCGCTGCTGCTTTCTGAACTCTTTCCTTGAATTCAGCATCTGGAATCCTAATCTCTCCAAACATATTGCTCCTCCAAACAAAAATATTTTATTTCCTAAAGATTTCTTTTGGGAAATTTGTCATATTTTCACCACAAGTTTTTCCAACTCGTACACTATCCTCAACTCTAAATCCATATTCTGTTCCTGGCTTTCGCATAAAAATATCAATACAATAAGTCATATTCTCATGTAAAAGATAATCGCTATTTGATTCAATCCAAGGTGGTTCCCCTTCCATCAATCCTGAAGCATGGCATGGCCCATATAGAAGCCATTCCTTGTAATCTTTCATACAATTATAATATGTAGAAGCTACCTTTTTGGCGTTATTACCATCATATAATTGCTTGAGAACCAAGTCATGAGCTTCGTATGCTTTCTCAATTGCAGAGAGAACCCAATCATCCACTTTTCCAAAAATCACTTGTCTACCAATCGAAGAAGCATAACCCTCAACTCTTGCCCCTAAATTAATATGAACAAGGTCATTATCATGAATAACACACCTTCTTGGCCTAGCAATTGCTTGATTACCACCCTTTCCTACTAAAACCCATGTTGGATATGCTTCACTTTCTGCACCAAGCTCAAACATCTTTTGTATTCCAAGCCCTTTAGCTTGGAATTCGGACATTCCTAACTTGATGTTGTCTATCGTAAACTTCATTGCCGCATTTGAAATGCAAGAAGCTTTTTTCATTATTTGAAGCTCATTTTCAGATTTTATCATTCTAAATTTCATTATTAGTAAATCGCCATTTACCACAAATCCGCCTCTTCTCTGGACAGATTTCAAGAAATCAATATAAACAAGTTGAGAAATAATATTAAAACCAGCTATCGCACATTTTGAAAGTTTTTGTTTTGAAGAAACAAGATCAAGAGCATCGTCAAAAGACTCAATTTTCAAGTCAGGGTATTCAGGATTGGAAGATTCCCTAAAAGACTGTATTCGTAATATTCTTGAAATTCTTGAATGGTCTTTGGCATAGGTCAAAGATTCAGGACCAATAAGCAGAATAGGATCGCCATCTTGTCCAAGCAAAACTCCACCGGTTTCAAAAGACGGCCAATAATCAGAAAGATACCGAAGGAATTGTGGTTCAGCTTCATTTCCAAAAACAAGAAGCACATCAACACCATTTTCTTTCATTTCCGATTGAATTCTTCTGAAACGTTCAGAAAACTCGGAATCCGGAATTATAAATTTTTCCATAATAAACCCCTTTACTCCTTTACAGCACCAAAGGACAGTCCTCTAATTAGATATTTTTGCATAAAAATAGCAAGAATCAGCACAGGGACAATGGCAACAATACTTGTGGCATATACCTGTTCCCAGACAATAGTATCAGATCCAACCATAGTCGGAATCGCTACCGTTAATGGTTTTACTTTTGTTCTACAGAAAGTAAATGCTAGTATGAATTCATTCCAGCCAAAGATAAATGTGAAGAAACCGGTAGCCATTAAACCAGGTTTCACCAAAGGAAGAACCAATTTGGTAAAAATTGTTAAATTCGAAGCCCCATCGATCTTTCCTGCTTCAAGAATTGATTCTGGAATCTCCTCATAAAAACCTGTCAAAAGCCAAATCGCATAAGGCAAATTAAATACCGTATTAGAAATAATCAATGCAACATACGTATCAAGAAGCTTCAGTTCATTAAACATTAAGAATAAGGGTATTGCCAACGAAACAGGCGGCATCATCTGAATTACAAGAAAAATGAAAATCAAGTTTTTCTTTCCAATGTGATAATGGACTATTCCATGTGCAGCTAATGCTCCAATGAACAAGGAAATAATTGTAGAAAAGCTAGCTATTATCAAGCTGTCTTTTAAGCCCTTTCCACCAATACCAAACAAGGCAACTTGAAAAGCATTAGTTCTCAATGGCTTTAAACTGAAAACTGGCGGATTAGTGAAAAACTCATTTTTCGTTTTGAATGCTCCAATAAACATCCAATAAAGTGGGAAAGCAACAATAATGATAATCAATATTAAAAGGAGAATCCATAAAACCGATTTCCATGTTATTTTTTTCTTCATTTTCAGCACCTCAATTCTTTTTCTTTATTCGGGTATACATGGTTTTTACGATAAAGAAAGTCAAAACTGTTTGAACAACAGCCAAAGCCAACGCATATCCAATGCTGAAGAAATTAAAACCTTGTTTATAAGTATATATATTCAAAGTTTCCGTAGCTACACCAGGTCCCCCAGCAGTGAGAACCCAAATCAAATCAAACATTTTGAAATCTTCAATCGCTCGAATTAAAACTACCGTAAGTATAATATTCCAAAGATTTGGAAGTGTAACATAAAAGAATTTTTGCAAATCATTACATCCATCCAATTCAGCTGCTTCCATTTGATCTTTTGATATTGATTGAAGGCCAGCTAGGAGCATGAGCATCATGAAAGGAAACCATTCCCAAGCATTTGCCAACATAACAGCAAAATAAGAGGGGATAGGTTTGCTCAACCAGCTAACTGGGGAAATATGTAGCAAAGAAAGGAAATAATTGATTGGACCATACCGATCATTAAACATCATCCTAAAAATAAAACCAACAACTACTGGGGCTATGACAGATGGAATAAGCAAGAAGGCGGTTACAATTTTCTTCCCATGAAATTCTTTATTAAGTAAAAGTGCAACAATTAAGCCAATTGCTAATTGTAAAATGATTCCCCCTGCAACAATTATGGCCGTCACTTTCAATGCATTCCAGAATCTTGCATCAGAAAAAACACGAATGTAGTTATTTAATCCTACAAATTTCTTTGGTATTGAAGTCGCTAGTTCATATTTGAAAAAGCTCAAAAATAACGCATAACACAATGGAAAGACAGCAATTATTATTACAATTACTATCGCAGGCAAGACTAAAGATAAACCAAAACGTTTATCAATTTGAGACTGCGTTAATGTCCTTTCTTTATTTCGTTTATACAACACAAAAACCTCTCAAATTGCGGCAGGGAGATCCCTGCCGCAAATAATAATTACAGACCAACCGAACGAACTTGAACAAGCATATTTTTATATGCAGTCTTCATATTGTCTTTTCCATAAGTATTAGTAATATCATTCCATTGCTTAGCGGTGTTATCAAGAGCTTTTTGTGCAGTCATTGTATTTGAAGAAATATAATCATTGATATTTACTGCAAGTTGATCCAAATATTGTTGGGCACCAGGAATCATCAATTCAGGATAGCCATGTTCTAGGTTTTCCTTTATTCCATTAAGGTAATCAACTGCATCGCTTTGTCTTTCAAACATTTCGAAAGCACCTGTGTTTTCATAATGTGAGAATCTAAATGGATCTTGTCCTGACTGTGGACTTGAAACATACGCAAGACTTGCCTCCTGAGACATGTATCTGATTATTTGATATGCAATGTCAGGATTCTTACAAGTTGAGGAAATTGCCATTACACGCCCAGCTGCCAAGGTCGCGGTGTTCTTGATGGTTCCATCTGCTTGTTTGGTACCTGGTACAAGTGCTGTTCCAATTTTTCCAGAAATATTGGATATTTCTGGATTCTGTCCTACACGTCCAGGATCAGTCCATTGAATTTCCATTGCACAGTTTCCTTCAAGAAAGATTGCCTGCAATTCATCAAAACCAAAGTTTGTGCATTCTGGTGGGCAATACTTGAATTGCTCTTTGAATAATTCCAAAGCTTTGACTGCTTCAGGCGAATTAATAGTGGGGTTCATATCTTCGTCAAAATAATCAGCTCCCATGCTTCCAGCAATGCACATATACCAACAATACTGGAAATCCTGCTGTCCATAAGTTGCTGTTCCATAGAAATCTTCTGTAAGAACCTTTCCCATTAAGGTATCGCCTTTTTTCCTTGTGAAGAATTCAGCAATATCCATATATTCATCCCAAGTCTTTGGTGTATGAAGTTCATAACCGTATTTGGCCTTAAAATTCTGTTTTTCAATAGGATCAGTAAATATATCATTACGATAAAATAATGCAAGGACATCTCCATCATAAGGAAGGTTGTAGGTCTTTCCACCCCATTTGCCATAAAGTTCCTGGAAAGCCGGAACAATGTCAGCCAAATTCGGGTCATCTTTCGCAATGTAATCATCTATAGGAATGATATAACCGTTTTCAACAAAATCACCCATGAATTTCGGGAAGTATACAATGATATCATAAGCACCTGTATTCCCTACAAACTCAGTCTTCAACTTTGTATATAAGTTTTCAAATGGAACAGACACAATTTCTATTTCACATCCAAATTCATCTTCCATTTCTTGCTGATTCCAAAGCCAAGCAACCTGATTGTTACCACCATCTCCAACTACAGTGATTTTAATTTTGTCGCTTGCACTCTTTGTTGAACTTGCAGGTTCACTCGATACTTGCTCAGCAGTTGTATTAGTTGCTTTATCGCTGGAAACCCCGCTATTTGAATTTCCCTCACAACTAATCAAAACGAAAGAAACAACAACTAATAAGAGCAGCGCTCCCTTTAGCCACTTTTTCATCTTCTACTCCTTTTTCTGGCAAAGCCAGCATTATAATATATTAACGTTAACTAATTGTTGACCAACAATTATTTCAATTTAACGTTAAAAACAATTAACTTCCAACATACAAATAAAACTCAATTAACAACAAGGAAAAGTCTTTAAACCTAGGAATATTGTAATAATCAATATATCATTGAACCAGAATTTATAAACTGGTTCAATGATAGAAATAAAACCTAGAACTCCAGTTCGTAAAGCTTTCCGATTTCAGGCGACATGACCTGGCATCCATCCTTGGTAACAGCAATCCCCTTCTCCCAGCGGCATCCGAATGTATCGCCGGAAATGAATGTGTCCACGTTGAATGTCATGTTAGGCTGAAGCGGATAATTCGATGAGGTCTCGCACCATGGAGACTCAACCTCAATCATTCCAGTTCCATGAAGCGGCCCGTATACATAGTTGTCCTTGTATCCGTTGTCACAGAAGTACTTGTAGAAGTTCTTTGCAATGTCGCATGCCATCACTCCAGCCTTCACCTGCTTCTCCGACCAGAAATGAGCATCTCTGCAGAACAGAACGACATCCCTTCTCTTGCCTTCCAGCTTTCCAAGAATGATCGGATACCCAAGAGCAGCGCTGTAGCCATCGATCTTCGCTGAAAGATTCAGCTGAACGATGTCTCCCTTCTGGAACTGCCTGTAGCTTGATCTTGAAATAGCATGACGAGTCGAAGCTTCGCTGAACACATACATTGGAAGACCCTCGTATTCAGCTCCGTTCTCATAAACAACACGCTGTGCAACACCGACCATCTGCAGCTCGGTCATGCCAGGCTTGATCTCCTTGATGACCTGCTGGGTAGCAAGCTCTGCAATCCTGTAGCCTTCCCTGAGGCAGGCAAGTTCATTCTCGCTCTTGATCTGCCTTAGCTCAACCATTATCGGATTGGCCTTGACTATCTCGGCTTCTGGGAACGCAGCCTTGATCCCATCATATTCAGTCAATGTAGTATCAAGAGTGCTGGCAATCCCGATCCTGATCTTCTTTCCATGAACACCGATTGCCTTGAATACATCGTTGAATGAGCTTGCATTCAGTTCCGGGTAAGCCGGATCTGCACCTTCGCGATAATCCTTTAGCACGAACACCTTGTCAATCTTGCTTCTGTCAGCACCGTACTTCGCACTTTCCGGCCCAACCATCAGGGCAGCATCGCCACCAGCCGAAATCGCAACACCGGCACGCTCGAAAAGCGGCCAGTAATCAGAGAAGTATCTGACATTCGCATAGTCAGCCTCTCCTGAATTGACAATCAAGGCATCAAGCTTTTCCCTTCTTAGTATCGCTGCTGCTTTCTGAACTCTTTCCTTGAATTCAGCATCTGGAATCCTAATCTCTCCAAACATATTGCTCCTCCTATAGAACAATTCTTCTACTGCCTAATCGAAATGGAATATCTCATCCATATCTTCATAAAATGAACCCTTTTCAAAACCTTCAAAGCAAGGCTTAGTATGCTTCCACCATTCAATCGTGACCGGGTCCTTGCTCATCTTCTCCATATCACCGTCATAATCAGTGCCTGCATATTCAAAATAGGCAAACACCTGATTCCCTTTGATATAAATTGAGTAATTCCTCAGGTTGCATTCATTAATGGTCTTCAGAACACCTGGCCAGACTGCGGAATGAAGCTTAGTATACTCCTTGACCTTGTCTGCTTTCAGAGTGCCAATCTGCCCGAATCTTCTTATCTGCATTTCTAGTCACGCTTTGTATTTGAATCAATAACTACAACTATGATAAGAATGATTCCCTTAACGACCCACTGCCAATAGGTGTTGATGGAAAGAAGAACCATGATATTTGAAATCACCTGAAGGAACAGAGCTCCGATTATGACTCCAACGATTTTTCCTCTTCCACCAGCAAGAGAAGTACCGCCAAGAACGACAATCGTCATGACATCGAACAGCAGGTTCTCTCCAATCATAACATTTCCGCTAAGAGTCTTTGCAGTAAGCCCAAGAGCACCAAGAGAAGAAAGCCAAGCACAGATGACAAATGCCAGAACTCCTACGAACTTGACATTGACACCTGAAAGCTTAGCAGCTTCCATGTTACCGCCTATTGCATAGAATGAGCGTCCTAGTGGAGTATGCTGCGTAAGGAAATACAAGATGACACCTACCAGGATCATCAGTATCACAGGGAACGGGATGAATCCAACATATCCGGCACCGAAGAAATTGAAGCTGTCAGGAAGTCCCGAAATCGGCAATCCCTTTGAATAAATGAAATAAATTCCTTTCATGATATTCATGACCACAAGCGTAGAAATGAAAGAAGGAACTTTACCATACACGGTCAGGATTCCATTGACTGCTCCCATCAGCGTCGAAATGGCGAAAACTATTACAATAGCCAGCCACATCGGCATTCCGCTGTTCACGACAAAGCCAGAGAAGAAGATTGATGTCATGCCTATAGTGGAAGTAATGGACATATCCATGTTTCCAGTAAGAATGACGAAGAATTCTCCCATTGCAATGATTGAAATGAATGAAGCCTGACGAAGAACGTTCATTATATTATTTGTCGTTCTGAATTTCGGTGAACAGATACAGCAGATAATCACCAAAAAGATAAAGAGAAAAAGAATCATCCATTCACTGAAGAATGACTTGAAACCACCTCTAAAACGCTTGTTTTTTTCATCAAATCCACTCATTTTTTATTTTTCTCCTAATAGATTCGTAATAATAGTTTCCTGATTGATGTCTTTTCCCTGAACCATTCCCATCATATTCCCTTCAAACATGATATATACGCGGTTGCAAAGACCAATCAATTCATCCAGCTCAGGCGAAACAAGGACAACAGCCTTGCCTTGCTCTGCAAGATCATGAATAAGAGTATAGATTTCGAACTTGGCTCCAATATCTATGCCTCTTGTCGGTTCATCAAGAAGGAACACATCGCAATTCCTGAGCATCCATTTGGCAACAACGATTTTCTGCTGGTTTCCGCCTGAAAGCTTCTTCACTGAATCCCAGAGGGATGTATACTTCAGATTAAGCTTCTCATTCTCATCGAAAGCGGCTTTTGCTGCTTTTTCATGATCAATGAAAATCCTATGCTTAGTGAAATTATCTATAGATGGAAGCGTTGTGTTGTCCTTGATATCGAACTGCATATTCAATCCAAGCATTCTTCGTTCATCGGGAACAATTCCGAATCCAAGCTTTACTGCTTCGCGTGGATTCTTAATATGCACTTCCTTCCCTTTGTATATGATCTGTCCGGATTCTATCTTATGGTTTCCCATGATGGCATGAAGAAGCTCTGTCTTGCCTGCTCCAAGCAAACCGGCAATTCCAACAACCTCTCCAGCCTTGACATCAAAAGATATATTCTTGAAAGCCTTCGGTGCAGTCAAGTTCCGAACCTCAAGAATTGTTTCACCGAAATTCGTTTCCTTGGGAGGATAAACATTCTTCAGTTCTCTTCCGATGATCATCTTGATGAGCTCGTTCTTGTCAATATCCTTTACAAGGCCACTGTTTATGTATTTTCCATCACAGAGAACTGTATAGGAATCACAGCATTGGAAAATTTCATCCAATCGATGGGAAATATAGATTATTCCCATTCCCTTTGCCTTCAGAAGATTGATGATGCGGAAAATATTCTTGATATCACGCTCTTGAAGAACTGCAGTCAATTCATCAAGTATCAGCACTTTCGGATTATCCAGGATTGCTTTGGCAAGCTGAACAATCTGCTTTTCAGCAGTCCTTAATCTCTTGACCGGCAGGCTCAGATCTATATCACACTCAAGGAATTCCATGATCTCATTCCCGCGTTTCTCAAGTGCTTTCCAATCAACAAAGACTCCTTTTGTTTCGTATCTGCCGAGGAAAATATTCTCAAGACCGGAAAGATCATTCATAAGCTGGAATTCCTGGTGAACTATAGCAATTCCGAGTTTCTGGGATTCTCTAACAGAGTAATTTGGAATACTTATTTTTTTGCCTAGGACAAACAATTCCCCTTCGGTCATATGATTGTCCCCGATTATGCACTTTGAAAGCGTAGATTTTCCAGCGCCATTCTCCCCTACGAGACCATGACATTCACCCGAAATCAGAGTGAAATCAACATGATCAAGAGCTCTTACACCTGGGAAATCCATTGTGCAATTCTTCAATTCAATTAATTTTTCTGCACTCATCTCTATCTCCTGATTGTTTTACAACCAAAGCCACCCTAATGCTTCGACACCAGAACAGATAACATCTTTATCTGGTGAATCCGGATGCCTCAAATTATAAATCTCCCTTTTAATCTCATGGTAAGGAAACATGCAGCTCTTGACTCCAGTTTCCGCCACAGGATTCACATCAAAAAACATCTCCTTTGCAATATCAAAATCTTTTTCATTGTAATAAAGCACTTCATCCAGAATCCTGTCCTTTTTTACAGGATCTTCTTCGTCTTCATACCGTAATGAAGCCAGCACCATATCATAGATAACATCATTTCGCCTTTCTGCATTTGCAATCTTATCAAAATGAGGAAGCCAGCAGCGCATGCTTTGATCGTCATAGCAGCGTTTCCTGATCTTTTCGATCAAGTCCATCAGGTGAGGATGATTAGCCTTTGCAGCCAGAATCACAGGAATATCAGAATCTTTGATTTTGTTTTTCTGGAATGGGAAAGGTACCTGATAGAAAGGCATCTGGCTTTCATGAATCGTAAGTATGTTCTTGATAACATAAAGAACATCATCTCCAAGATCTCCGAAATTCAGTTCACAGGCTTTCTTGAAGAATACTTCAGTATCCATTTTCGAACCCCATCCGTAATTTCCATGGGCAAATTCGTGCATGAAAAGACCGAACCATTCGAACATGAATCCATTGATGCCATGAACATGCATATCAACGCTTCCGATATGCTGTCTTATGTCAGTTTCGATTACTTGCTCATTAGGTTCATCCTCATAACGGATCATATTCGACTTGAAAGTCCTGAAAAGCCTGCCCATCGTTGAGGTAATAGAATTGGATTCTGTATCTCTTCCCCAAATATGATCCTTGCCAAACGCATTTACCCATTTTGCAAACTCATTTTCAGGGACATAAAGACCTGGCGCCCAGAACAGGTTCACGCCTTTGGGCATTGTCTTCACGCATTCTTCAAGAAATGACGGGTCCTTTTCCAATGGAGGCTGTCTGAAAGCTCGGATTCCCAGGACAAGGTTCGGATTGATTTTCTTTACAGCAGACCATATCTGATTCAGAAGCCAGATATTTGCAGCATGCTTCGCTTCAACTGGAGTTTTTCCTTGATGCCATCTTTTCTTGCATTCATCACATTCACAGAACCAGAACCCTTCTTCGCTCTCCTCAAGTGTATAACCATCGAAACCGAGTTCCGCAATCCTCTCCATTGATTTAATGATATAAGCAACGTTCTCCTTGCTGCTTAGGCAAAGGGAATCGAAATCGTTCAGATACTTCCCTGATTTCGGGGGCTTCATCCTTGCTTCTGGATGCTTTATTGAATATGCACCATTATATGAATTCAATCCAACATAAGCAAAGAAATGGAAATTCAGTTCGTGTCCCAAGGCAATAAGCTTGTCAAGATAAGGCTTTTCAATATTCGGATGGGTATAATGAACTGTAAGCCATCGCCTGTTCTCAGCATTCCAGATTTGAATCGGTACATTCCTGAATACAGTTTCCGGGTATTCTTCAAGTTCAAAAGGCCAATACCCATACATGACCATATTGAACTGGTTGATTTTATTGTCAAGGCTGATATTCATGAACTGGACCCACTCATCCAGTCCCCACAGCTGACTATCGAATCCGAACCGACCATACCCTGCATACCATGAAAAAGTAGGAGCTACAGCTCTGACTTCGACAGATGGCCAATCCGTAATGCAGCAAAGCGGAAGTTGATAAGCATCACCGCATTTCTTAAGAAGCATCTTCAAGGAAGTAAGCCCATTGACCAGACCGGATTTCTCATCGTATGCAATAATTGAGGAATCCTTATCGATCTTCAATACATAGCCTTGCTTCTTGAAAAGCACAGGATCTTCGGATTCCTCAAGATCAAGGCCTTTTCTGATTTCTACTTTATATGCATCTTCTGAATCTGCGAGTATTTCTGGATAATTCCAGAATCTGAGTTCTGCAAGATGCTTGATCTCCTTGCTGTCGGAATCAATCCTGATTTTTGAGAATTCACTTGAAGAACCATTCATGTCAATGCATTTTTTGGGTTCCGGCAACAGATTAATCATATTCTACCTGCTATTTCATTCAAAGCTGCCAGGTCTGAAACAGACCTGGCATGATACGTTTCTAATACTCTACAGCCATGACCATGTCTGCCAATCATACTTAGCTACATTTGCCGGTGTGATAGCTTCTGGTTCAGGAAGATTCCATACCTTTGGAAGTTCTTTCTTCTCGACATAAGTCTCATAGATCGCTTCTGTTGCCTGGTATCCAAGATCTACTGGATTCTGAAGGACTTCGCCAAGCCACATTGCATTTCCATTGGTAACATAACCAAGAACATCCTTGTCTCCAGCGATTCCGATGAATTTGATCTCGTTCCTATTGGCGGCAACTGCTGCATTGTATGCACCAACTACTTCTGCATCGTTATGTCCGCAGACAACATCGATGACGGATTCTCTCTGAAGCACGTTTTCCATCAGAGTCTGTGAAGAATCTCTTGAACCTGCACCTACATCACCTTCCTCAATGATCTTTGCATTCGGGAAAGCAGCAAGAATGGTGTCTCTGAAACCTTCGAATCTATCAACAGAAACCTGTCCTGAAGTCGGTCTGCTTATAAACAAGCAAACAGGGGCAGTCTTTCCGGTTGTCTTCAGATAATCAACAGCGACAGCTCCGGCCTTTTCTCCAAGGGCTCTCATGTTATGTCCTACGAATGTTGACCAGACAATGTCAGCATCGCTCTTAGTGGTCTGTGCATAATCTCCGATTACAAATGGGATTCCCTGCTTTACATACTGCTTCATTGTAGGAATTGCAGAAGAAGCATCAGCTGGGAAGAGAATTATTGCCTTTGCTCCCCATGTCACCAATGAATCAATATTATTGAGCATTGTCGACACATCTGATCTTGAATCCTCAAACTGGAAAACAAAACCGGCATCTGGATGATCAGCAGCCCACTGGTTGCAGCCGTCCTCCACTCCTAAGTACCATGTATAAGCAGAAAGCTCCATGATGCTTACTCCAATCTTCGTTTCCTTTGCGTTCACAGCTTCTGTTGTTCCATTTGCAAAAACAGAACCTGCAACGAGCCCAAGAATGAGCACTACTGCTACAAACTTTTTCATTTTCTACTCCTTTTTTCCAGCAACGCTGGATCCTTATGTTTTTGTGTTATCGTTAACACAAAATGCATTCAAATATAATATTCTTCATGCACGCAACCCCACCATTGAATGACTTTCCAGAATAGAAGCAATTACAATGATGGAATCTGCTATGCATAAACAATCCTTTATTTAATTTGATCTCTAAGCCATTCCAATGTGCAATCAACCATGTGCTTTCCATTAGCAACTGTAGCTTCCTTTGCACTTTGAGCAAACCACTCAGTATTCCTATTGCAGCGTGTCAGATCAACATTCTCAGGATAGGTACCAAGCATCAGTGAAGTTTCCCATTTTCCGGCATGATCGAATCCACCGCACTTGTGCTGTGCATCCTTGCCAATCAATGGAATAACCTTGACATAAGAGAATGGGTCATCACCGCTTCCGAGGTTGGCATAATAATCCTTGTAGCTGTCACTGCCCCACCATCCTTTTCCTCTGGTGTCTTCCATGTATTCCATAGTGACTTTCTTTGCTGCTTTATGGCAGGCGATAGTCATCGGCATCAGGCCTGCTTCTTCGGTCTGATGATGAGGAATCAGATACAGATTCTTCACTCCTCCATAGATTAATGATTTGACAATGCAGTAAATGTAGTTGCCATAAGAATCTTCATCAACTTGAATAGTTCCAGTCTCAGGTCCTCCAACTGCATATGAAGCAACGCCATACCAAACCGGCGGACATACAATGATTTCCTTTTCCTTCTCAAGTTCCCTCAGGCAACCCATGACAACCATAGTATCAGTTCCACATGACATATGATGTGCATGATATTCTATTGTCCCGATAGGGATTATAAAAGGAACTTTTCTCTTCTTGGCATCTTCTATTTCATCAAAAAACATATCAATCAACTGCATTGAAAACCTCCCTTTTCAAAACACAATCACTCACAGTATCCTGGGGTAGTATAGAAATTGACTTCTCTTGGTTCTGCCCTTCCATACTGGGCTACTACCGGAACATCGCTTTCAAGCATTATTGCGTATTGTTCGCCAATTTCAGGAATGAAATCGCCGAAATCCTTTTTCTGATTCGTCCTCAAGCATCGGACTCTTTCGGCCTCAACCTCTGAAAAGAATGAAACAGGCTCTTTTTCCGTGAAGAACAAAGTCACCTTGATCTTAGCCGTCGTCTTTCCTGTATTAGTTATGATGATGGATTCGTGTCCAGGAATCAGATTGACCCCTTTAGGCGGAAGCTCAGCATCCGGGAATACCCAAACTTTCTTGCCATATGCCATAAACACCTCCAAAATATGTTATCGTTATCACATTGC
>JALNXV010000056.1 GCA_023230175.1 Candidatus Cloacimonadota bacterium | reverse complement strand
ATCAAGAAAAAAAGCCAAAACACTCTATGTTTCTGTATTAAGAACAGATAAAAATTATTTCTTTTTAAACAATAATATATATATAAAAAGAGGGCAGCCTAAAAATGAAGTGATAATACCAACGGGGAGTTCGATTGGTAAAAGATGCATTGCCAGAAAATCACAGAAGATTAAAAAAACAGCCCCTCCAATAATCGAATAAATAAACACCCTTTTTTGTTCAGCCCCAAATACTAAACGAACAAGCTGCGGAACTATCAGGCCTACAAAGCCAATAATACCTGCATAAGCAACACAAATACCTGTAAGTAAAGATGAAACAAAAAAGATTTTCTTTCTAAGTTTTATAACATTAATACCCATACTTTTAGCTACTTCATCACCTGAAGTTAGAATATTTAACTGATTAGAAAGACAAAATAAATAAAAACTAAACACTAATGACAAGACAAAAAAGACTAAAAAATATATCCATTCATTATAACTAAAAATATGCCCGGTATTACCCATTAAAACTTGTAAAATCAGAGCTGTATCTTTTTGAAACCAATATAACATTAATGATATTAATGAGGAAATAAACATTCCTGTAATTATCCCCGAAAACAGTAATTTATTAGGGTCTCTGTACTTACCTGCATTTGCCAATGCCCACACTAATATCATAGTCAATAAGGCACCGAGAAAACCAAACAACGGCATCAAAACTATAAACCCGGTCAAACCGCCAATTATACTACCTAAAGCAGCCCCTGAAGAAATGCCTAGTATATATGGTTCAGCTAAAGGATTATTTAACATTATCTGATAAACTGAGCCTGTTCCGGCTAAACTGATACCACACAATACAGTAAGTAAAAATCTCGGTAATCTTAAATGGATTAAAATATTATAAGCTTTATAGTCATACATTAAATATAATAGGCTGATAGCTATAAATAAAAATACCAATAAAGAAAACTTTACTCCGTTAAGCCTACGATTTTTTGTCATATTAATTATTTTCTCCGTAAAAAATCTCAATTAATAATTGTATCCCTTGAATATTTCTTGGTCCTGCTCTAAGTAATAAATCAGGATTAACTTCATCAATCGTGTATATTTTGTTATTTTTTACGGCATTAATATTTGTCCAACCTTTACGATTTTTAACATCTTGAGCAGTGATTCCCGGATAGGTAAGGATAATTACATCAGGATTAAGTTTTACCACATCCTCAGAATTAACTCTTGCATAATCTCTTATGAGAGAAGGAAATATATTTTCAGCACCTGAAAGTAATAGTAATTGCCCCAAATATGAATCATTAGAAGCTGACATTATTGGATCTCCATATATTTCAATAAAGACATTTGGTTTATTTTCTCTAGCGTCTGCAATTTTCTTAAACTCATTTATATGAGTTAAGAAATAAGTTTTAAGAGAATCTGCTTTCTCAATCACATTACATATTACACCCAGCGTATCTATCATATCTATCAAATCATCAATATGCGATGGATACAATTGGACAGTCTCAATGTTCATCTTGTTGAGCTGAGTAGAGATTTCGTTTTGTTCAAGTGCTGTTGTAAAGACAAGATCAGGATTCAATGCGATAATCTTTTCAAGATTTAACTGCCCAAAATTACCAACCTTTTCTTTGTTTTGCATTTCTTGCGGATAGTCACACTCAGCAGTTAGCCCTACAATCTTATCACTTACCCCAAGATATGACATTATTTCAGCTATTTCAGGAGATAAAACAACGTATCTTGTTTCTTTATTATTATCTTGAACTGAACACGCAATTAAAGCAAAACTTAAAAATATACCAACAACTATCTTACTCTTTAAAAAAGTAGTTTTACGCAAAAAAAATAAGGCTTTCATTTTTCCCTTTCCAGTGTGCCTAATGCGTCCCGGGAAAGGGCTTGAAGCCTTTTGCCACTCTATCCTTGCTCCGCGGATAATGACCCGGAACACATTGGCAGGTTTCCTGACTTGCGGTAGGTTTTTGATATTTTAGCCTTCCCATTATTACTAACAGTGACTAAAACAGCCTTTTAAAAACCGCTTACAGTGGCGGAGACCGTTCTCGCTTTTCACGAGATTCCCTTTTACACTTGCACCAATATGTATATAACGTTAGATTGATTTCTTAACATTTTTTGTCAAGAAAAATAACTTATTTTTTCATATCAAATCTATCTTTCAAATAAAACAAAATCTATACGAACACATTTTTCATCAAAATCTATAAATTTTTAAAATATATCACATAAAGTTAATTCTATGTATATCAGACAAATAATACAAAACATAAAAAAATAATTGTATTTTTTTAATTATTTAACTTGACAAAAAAACCATAGTTTTGTTTTTTGTGAAGTATCAATAGCGTGTTGCCGAGATAGCTCAGTCGGTAGAGCAGAGGCCTGAAAAGCCTTGTGTCCCCAGTTCAAGTCTGGGTCTTGGCACCATTTTGATTTAAAAGTGGATTTATTTTAGAAATAAAGTAAATCCACTTTTTTTATTTTAAAAAAATAAGATATTATTTGACAAAATTTCCACACTTGATTTTTTTAAATAAAACATAATAATTGGAGGATAAATTGAAGAATATTCTTGTAATTGGTGCAGCAGGACAAATTGGTTCTGAACTTGTCCCTGAACTCAGGAAAAGATACGGCACGAATAATGTTGTAGCAGCTGACTTAAACACAGAAGCAAATGCTGAAATTCTTAGAGCAGGACCTTTTGAAAAAATTGACATTTTAGACACTGATAAAATCGTCGAAGTAATGAAAAAATTCAAAATAGATACTGTATATAATCTTGTAGCATTACTTTCTGCAAAAGGTGAAGCAATGCCAAATTTATCTTGGAAAATCAATATAGGTGGCTTAGTAAACCTACTTGACATCTGTGTTGAATATAAATCCGCACTATTCACTCCAAGTTCAATTGGGGCTTTTGGTCCCGGAACACCTAAAATAAAAACCCCTCAAGACACAATTCAAAGGCCAAATACTATTTACGGAGTAACAAAAGTTTCCGGTGAACTACTCTGCGACTACTACTTTAAACGTTTTGGATTAGACACAAGAGGAGTCAGATACCCGGGTATCATTTCAAATGTTACTGCTCCGGGTGGAGGAACAACCGACTATGCAGTACATATCTACTATGATGCAATCCAAAAAGGTCATTATACCTGCTTTTTAAAAGAAGGTTCTCAGATGGATATGATGTATATGCCTGACGCAGTAAATGCAGCTATTGAAGTTATGGAAGCAAATCCTGCTAAACTCAAACATCGCAATGCCTTCAATGTAACCGCTATGCACTTTGCACCCGAAAACTTATACGCAGAAATTAAAAAACATATTCCTAATTTCACTATGGATTATGATGTAGACCCTATTAGACAAGCTATTGCTGATTCATGGCCTGACAGCTTAGATGATACCTGTGCAAAAGAAGAATGGGGCTGGAAACCAACCTATAATTTAAACGCTATGACTAAAGATATGCTCAATGTTTTAAGCAAAAAGTTGAAAAAATAAATCCCTAATGACAATAAAATTAATTTATAAATATACCAAACTAAATTGTTTGGTATATTTTATTTTCTAAATATGAATATGATTTTTGGTCACGGAATTGATATTATAGAAATTTCAAGAATAAAAAAAGCTATTGAAAAGTCAGAACGATTCCAAACTAAAATTTTTTCACAAAATGAAATTGCGTATTGTGAATCCAAAGCTAATAAATATCAAAGTTATGCTGCTCGGTTTGCAACTAAAGAAGCTTTTTTCAAAGCAATCGGCACAGGTTGGGCAAATGGAATTCAATGGACAGATATTGAAGTTTTAAATAATGAATCGGGCAAACCCATCCTTTGCCTTCATAATAAAGCGTTAATTTTTATAAATGAAAATAATATTAATAATCTACACGTTTCTATAAGTCACCTAAAAGACATTGCTATAGCATCTGTAATATTAGAAAAATAAAAATTTCTTGACATAATAAGATTATTTTAAAAGCTTTAAGTTATGGAGTTATTATGAAGATTTTATTAGTTGACGATGAAGATTTAAGCCGTGAAGCTATCAGAGATTTTATTGTTGAACAATTAGGTCATAAAATTGACGAATATAGAAATGGCCTTGATGCTTGGAAAGCATGGCAAGAATTTCATTACCCTGTCGTTATAAGCGATATTAAAATGCCTGTAATGACCGGCATTGAGCTAATCGAAGAAATTAAAAACCACCCCAAAGGCAAACTAACTGATGTAATCTTAATTACCGGTTATGCAGATACAGATAGTGCTATCAGAGCCTTAAAAGCTGGAGCTTATGATTATCTACAAAAACCTGTAAATATCGAAGAACTCGCTTCAGTACTTGATAAAGTTGAAGAACATCAAAGCCTTTTATCTGAAAACACAGAACTTAAGGATAATTTTTCTCAAACATTTAATAAAGAAACCGATAAGTTAAAAAAACAGTTGAATTTTTATCAATCAGCATATTCTAATGTTGTGGGTATCGGAAATGTAGGGATATTTTCAGACTCTATGAAGGCTATTACCTCAATGTGTGAAAAGCTACATCAAGACAGGACAATTCCTGTGCTTATAGAAGGAGAAACCGGTACCGGTAAAGAAGTTATTGCCAGAAAAGTTCACTTTGGAAATGCTGAGACTAATAAACCCTTTGTTTCCATAAACTGTTCTGCTATATCGCCATCACTTTTTGAAAGCGAACTCTTTGGTTATGAAGAAGGTGCATTTACCGGAGCTAAAAAATCCGGTCAAATCGGTAAACTTGAACTTGCTCAAGGCGGAACAATCTTTCTTGATGAAATAGGAGAAATGCCTTTAGATTTACAACCTAAACTCCTTAGAGCTATTCAACAACTCGAAATATATAAAGTTGGCAGCAATAAAAAAGTTAAGCTTGACGTCCGTTTCATCTGTGCCACAAATAAAAACTTACTCGACCTTAGTAAAGAAGGTAGATTTAGAACTGATTTATATTATAGACTAAGTGTTGCAAAAATAGTCATTCCCCCTTTAAGAGACAGAAAAGAAGAAATAATCCCTTTAGCCCAAATGTTTCTCTACCAATTTGCCGAAGCTAAAAAGAGGAAATTTAGAATCTTTGACAAAAAAGCAATCTCTATCTTAGAAAAATACAACTGGCCCGGTAATATACGTGAACTGCAAAACACAATTGAACGTGTAGTATTACTATATGATGATTATGAAGTCAAATCTCAATACTTATCCTTTTTAGAAAATGATGATATATATAATGACTGTAAAGACAAACCCCTACAACCGGGAAATATTGTCCTGCCTGAAGACAAACTTAATCTCGAAAACTTAGAAATAGAAATTGTAAAAAAGACTCTAAAAAAATTTAATCAAAACAAAACAAAAACTGCTGAATATCTTGGTTTAACTCGTAGTGCTTTAAGATCAAGAATCAGTAAATTTCAATAATAAGCAGGTTAAAAAATGATAAAAAGAAAACAAACAAGAAAGATAAAATTAGGTAGTATGTTCATCGGGGGAGACAGTCCCATAAGTATTCAATCTATGTGTACTACTAAAACTTATGACACAATCAACACATTAAAACAGATAAAGAAACTTGAACAAGCCGGTTGTGAAATCGTAAGAATCGCTATCCCTGATATGGAAAGTGCTGAAGCAATTAAAAGCATTAAATCTCGTATAAATATACCGTTAATAGCTGACATACATTTCGATTACAGATTAGCTATTGCAGCTATTGATGCTGACATTGACGGAATAAGATTAAATCCCGGCAACATAGGCAGTGAAGAAAAAATCAAACTCGTAATAGACAAACTTAAAGAAAAAAATATCCCTGTAAGAATTGGTGTTAATAGTGGTTCAATCGCCAAACACATTCTTTCAAAGTATGGTGTTTCTGCACAAGGTATTGTAGAAAGTGCCTTAGAACACGTCAAAATCTTAGAAAAACATAACTATGACAATATAAAGATATCTGTCAAAGCCAGTTCAGTTCCTTTAACTATAGAATCATATAGACTTCTTTCACAAAAAACTGATTATCCTTTACATCTTGGTGTCACAGAATCAGGCACAGATTTTGCCGGTACAATCAAGTCTTCAATTGGCATTGGAACACTTCTCGCTGAAGGCATTGGAGACACAATAAGAGTTTCATTAACAGCAGACCCTGTAAATGAAATAGTAGTCGCTAAACAAATCTTAAAATCACTTAATCTCAGAAAAGGATTAGAACTTATCAGCTGTCCTACTTGCGGTAGAACTAATATCCCTTTAATAGACATCGTAAATGAAGCACAAAAGCAATTAGAACCCTTTGCAAATTTAGATATCACAGTTGCTGTGATGGGCTGTGAAGTAAATGGTCCGGGGGAAGCTCGTGAAGCTGATTATGGTATTGCCGGAGGTAAAAATGAAGGACTTGTTTTTAAAAAAGGAGAAATTATCAAGAAAGTCCCTACAGATATGTTGATACCAGAATTATTAAAACTTATAAAAGCTGATATAAAATAATAAGGAATGTCTTTTAAAAAATCCAATCATAATACTTACGAGATATATATTGCTTTAATTCTTTTTTTAATATCAAATCTCATCTTTGCTGAAGAAAATAATTTAATTATTAGAAAAATTATCTTCGAAGGTAACAATAGTTTTTCAAGTAAACAACTTAAAAATGTTATCTTATTAAAAGAAGGTTCTCCTGTTGACAGAACTATCATAAATGATGATGCAAATCGTATCATAAATTATTATCATTCAAACAATAAGTATATGGTAAAACTAAATACTCCGTCAATAATCCCTGTGATGTCCGGAGACAAAAAGTCCAATCAATATGCAGATGTTTTTTTTCAAATAGAAGAAATAGACGAACCAACTATCCACAATATCAAATTCAAAGGAAATATCTATTTTAGTAGTGAAAAACTAAAAGAACTCTTAAATATAACTGAACCTTTTGACCTTACAATTGATGAGGTCAAGGATATACAAATTAATCTTACTGAGTTATACTTAAACAGAGGATTTCTTTTTGCAGAAACAAATCTAATAGGTATTTTCAGTAACAAAGACGACAAAAATCAGCTTATCGCAGAAATTGAAATAAAAGAAGGTAAGATTGTCACAGCTCGAAATTTTATATACAAAGGAAATAAGATAACTCGAGAAAGTATTATAGCTAAATACAGCAGTATTTCTGAAGGTCAAATCCTCACTCCTCAAGCCTTAACTATAGCCTCAAAAAGATTAGAAAGCAAACCATACATTAAAAATGCTTATATAATACCTGTTGATGAGAATAGCCTTTTATTTGATATCGAAGAAAGCAATATGACAAGAATTTCAGCATTACTTGGATATTCAAACTCAAAAAATATAAAAAACAAATTTAATGGATTTATCAATGCTGACTTTTTAAATCTGATGGGAACAGATAGAGATATTTATTTCTCTTGGAAACAATATCAAAATGACTTTTCCTCGGTAAAGCTTCAATATCATGAATCAGGGCATAATTATTCTCCACTTGCAGCAGATTTATCTTTGTACAGAGAAGAAGGAGATTCAACATATACAAATACTAAATTGGGGTTTGATGTTTATTATCAAGGGTGGTCAGGCCAGTATTTTACTTCACAAAAGATTGGGCTATCCACTGAATTAAATGAATTATTCCCCGGTAGCAGACGCCCAAAGATTGTTGAAAAACAAACAGATAAAAAAATTGGTATCTTCTGGTATATTGATATGACTGATGATTACTACAACCCGACAAACGGATGGGAAATCAATATTCGACAATATAAACACTTTATCAGTAAAGATAAAAAAAGTTCAAATAGGTATAGTACTGAATTTACTCTCCAAAACTTTTATCCCATAAAAAAAAACATAATTCTTTCCAACAAACTTAATTTCAAATATATTGAAAATAAATCATTAACCTATTACGATTTGTATAAAGTTGGCGGAACCTTTTCTATCAGAGGTTTTTTAGAAGACACTTTTTCAGGTGATACAGTATTTTGGTCAAATACTGAGATTAGATTTTTACTTACTAAATTTTCTAGGATATTTCTTTTTGCAGATTATGCATACATTGAAGATAATAGAACAAGTATCAACAATAAATTTGATGATTTATTAGGACTTGGATTCGGACTCAGAGCCGATACTAAAATTGGTATTTTATTGTTAAATTATGCTTTTAGTCACTCTCAAGGAGAATGGAATAACCCTTTAAGCGGGATAATTCATTTTGGAATTGAGACTAATTTTTAAAAAAATAATTGACATCTTTAAAAAAAAAACGTATAATAATTTTTAGTTGTTTTGCAATATATTAATAAAGGAGAGCTATATGGTTAATGAAACTCAAAAGTTTTGCTTAGAAGGCAAATATTTGACATTTAATCTTATGGAAGAGTTTTACGGGGTCAATGTTGAACACATTTTGCAAATTATTGCAATACCTGAAATTACTAAAATCCCTAAAACACCTGACTTTGTAAAAGGAGTAATAAACCTAAGAGGTAAAATTATTCCTGTAATTGATTTACGAATTAAGTTTAAACTACCGGAACAACAATATAATGACAGGACAAGCATTGTAATTATCAAGCTTAAGACTAAACAATCTGAAATCTTTATTGGTATTATTATTGATAAAGTACTAGAAGTTCTTGATATTCACAATGAAGAAATTGAAGATACCCCAACCTTTGGCGTCCAATTAGACACTGAATTCATACTTGGTATGGCAAAAGTAAAAAACAAGGTCGTAACCTTACTAAACATCAACAAAATCTTAACTGAAACTGAATTAACTCAAATAGAAAAATCAAAAAAATAAAAGAGGAGTTTAATATGTTAAAAAATGCTAAAATAGGTATGAAACTCGGAGTGGGTTTTGGTATTTTAATCGTTGTAATGCTAATAATTTCTATTGTTTCAATAACTAATCTAAATAAAATTAGGATTGAAGAAAACGAAATAATGAATAAAAATTTAATAAAATTAAATGTAACAAATGAAATCTATAATCACATAAATACTATTGCAAGAAACTTAAGAAATATTGCTCTATCCAAAGACCCTAATGAGATTAAGCGTTATCGTCAATTAATAGATCATACATTAACTCTTTTTAGTCCATTAGTTGAACAAATTACTCCTTTAATCTCTGATCAAGGTGAAGAAAAAATACTATTTTCCTCTTATCAAGGGAGCAGAGCTGAACTTGTCAATCAATTAAATATTGCTTATTCAATTATTGATAATAACCAAAAAGATAAACTAGTATCTCATCTTTTTGGAGATTACAGAAAGTCTCAAGATCAATATTTTAAAACAATTGAAACTTTTATTACTTATCAAACTAATGAAATGAATAATTCAGGAAAAGATATTAATAAATATATTGAAAATTCTATCATTACAGTCATAGTATCGATAGTTATTGGACTTATAATTGCATTAACCTTAGCAATATTAATCACAAAAATGATTACAAAACCAATCAATGAGTGTGTTAAAGTAGCTAATGAACTTGCTAATGGTAACACTGCAGTTAATATTGACGTTGATTCTCAAGATGAAACAGGTATCTTATCTCTTGCTATGAAAAAGATGATTGATAGTATTAAAGAAATGTACAATGATGCCACATATCTTTCAGAAGCTGCTATTGCGGGAAAATTAAAAACAAGAGCTGATGTTAAAAAACACAAAGGTGATTTTGCAAAAATTGTAAACGGTGTTAATGAAACTCTTGATGCTGTAATCAATCCTATAACCGAAGCAATGCAAGTAATGAAACAACTTGCTGATAAAAACTTAACTGCAAGAGTAACAGGAAATTACAACGGAGATCTTAACACTTTCAAGGAAGATATTAATTTAGCGGCTCAAGACTTAGAAGAATCTTTAATCCAAGTTGATATGGCTGTTGAGCAAATCACTGCAGCCTCTAATCAAATCAGTTCAGGTTCTCAAATCCTGGCAGAAGCTACATCAGAACAAGCATCTTCTCTTGAAGAAATATCAAGTTCATTAGAAGAGATAAACTCATTAACTGCAAACAATGCTGATAATGCAAAAAACGGACTTAACCTTTCCGAACAAGCGGTTAAAGCAGTTGACGAAGGCAATATAGCTATGGAAAAAATGAATAACGCAATGGCAAGCATCTTACAATCATCACAAGAAACAGGAAAAATCATTAAAACTATTGATGAAATCGCTTTCCAGACAAATCTCTTAGCACTCAATGCTGCTGTTGAAGCAGCTCACGCCGGAGAAGCAGGTAAAGGTTTTGCTGTTGTGGCAGAAGAAGTGAAAAATCTTGCCTTAAGAAGTGCTGACGCAGCTAAAAATACTAACGCATTAATAGAAGAAGCTACTAAAAATTCTGAAATGGGTTCAAATATTGTCGAACAAGTCACTAAATCTTTCATTGAAATGAAAGAACAATTTACCAAAGTTAAAAGTATCGTAAATGAAATTACAGCTTCATCTGAAGAACAAGCTCATGGAGTCAATCAGATAAGTTCCGGTGTCGAAGAAATGAATAGAGTAACTCAACAAAATGCTGCTAACGCCGAAGAATCTGCTTCTGCTGCTGAAGAACTCAATAGCCAAGCTGCTGAGCTTAAAAATATGGTTAATCAATTCACTCTTTCTCAAAAAAGACATAGCTACAATAACTCAAAAAAACCTAATAAACAAATTCCAAACGAAAGAAGAAATACTAAACAAATCCCTCATCAAAAACCAAAAAACTCTTATGAATTAAACCCTGAAAATATTTTACCTCTTGATAATGTTGATGATGATGATTTTGATGATTTCAAATAAAAGAATACAATAATACTCTCCCCTTTGCTTAATATAAGTAAGGGGGATTTTTATGTTCATTTGCTGACTTTGATTGTGCGAACATCCTTACTTACACCTTGATTTGTTGTGCGAACATCCTTACTTACACCTTGATTTGTTGTGCGAACATCCTTGCTTGCACCTTGATTTGTTGTGCGAGCATCCTTGCTTGCACCTTGATTTGTTGTGCGAGCATCCTTGCTTGCACCTTAAAAATGAAAAATGAAAATCTCATTTATTTATTCAACTTTAAGCATTAAAACTAAAACCATTTTTTCATCATCACATTAATTTTGCTTGACATAATCACCTTAAAATATATTTTAATTAAAGTAACCATTCATAAGGAGTTAAAATGAATAAAGAACTAAAATTAGTAAATAAAAAATTACTTTTCTTTCCGGAAGACTTTGACGTAAAAGATATTGATTTAGTGAAAGAATCATATAATAAACTTTTAAAAATGCCTCTTGATACAGGTGAAGATATCGTAAGATGTTTAGAAAAGAAAAGTGAATTATCTATGCTCATTGGTGACCATTTAGCTTGGTTATATATTGATATGACTTGTAATTCCAATGATGAAACAAAATCAGAAGCATATACAACTTATTATAATGCAATATCTTCAGCCACCGAAAAAATAGAATTTGAGTTAAAAAAAGCTATATATGAATCAAAAGCAAGGTATGATTTAAATGGCCCATCTTATACTCATCTTAATAAGTTACTTTCAAACGAAATCAATCTCTTTGTCGAAGAAAACATCTTGATAAGACAACAAATAACCGAAATCGAAAATAAATACGGCAACCTATACGGTTCTTTAACTGTTAACCTTGACGGTGAAGAAAAAACCTTTGCACAACTTAATGTATATCTAAAAAATAATGATAGAAAAATCAGAGAACAAGCATGGCGTCTTAAAATGAATAAGCTTAATGAACACGCTGAAAAATTTAATGAAATATTTGACGCAATGAAAAAACTTAGAATTCAAGAAGCAAAAAATGCCGGATTTGAAAATTACAGAGATTATATGCATCAATACAAAGGTAGATTTGCCTATACTCCGGACGATTTAAAAGAATTCCATATTGCTGTAGAAAAAGCAGTCATACCTTATCTCAAAGAAATTGATACGCATAGAAAACAAACTCTAAATTTAGATAGCCTCAGACCTTGGGATGTAAGTGTTGATTTAGATGGCAGAAAATTAAATCCTTTTGAAAATACTGACGAACTAATCTTAAAATCTATTAATGTCCTTGATAAAGTTGATGTAGAATTTGCTGAACAACTTTTAAAAATGCAAAATAGTCAATATCTCGACTTAGACAATAGAAAAGGCAAAGCCCCTGGAGGTTATAATTACCCTATTGGCAGAGTAAATTCATCATTTATTTTTATGAATGCTGTCGGACTTCATGATGATGTCACTACCTTACTTCACGAATCAGGACATGCTATGCACGCCAAAGAATCTGCACACATTAACATTGATAAATTTAAAGAAACTCCAAGTGAAGTTGCGGAACTCGCTTCTATGAGTATGGAACTGCTCACTATGGACTATTGGAAAGAATTTTATCCTAATCCGGATGACTTTAAAAAAGCAAAAAGAGAACAACTCGAAGGAACTTTATCTTTCTTACCTTGGTGTATGACTGTAGATGCTTTCCAACACTGGATTTATACTAACCCTAATCATTCTGTCGAAGAACGAAATACTGAATTTTCAAAACTTATGGACAGATTCAATACTATTGTTGATTGGGTTGGACTCGAAAAAGAAAAAGCAAATCGTTGGATACTACAACTTCATATATTTGAAGTCCCTTTCTACTACATCGAATATGCTATGTCTCAACTCGGAGCTCTGGCTATATATAAAAATTATAAAGAAAATCCAAAAGAAGCAATTAGAAACTACAAAGAATTTCTTAAAGCAGGCTATACCGTACCTGTGGATAAACTCTATGAAATTGCAGGAGTAAATTTTAGCTTCACAGAAGAATATATCCAAGAATTAGTAAACTTTGTAAAAAAAGAACTCGAATCTTGTTAAATATCAATAAAACTCGCTTTTGCTTGACAAAATATATTAACCGATAAATCTTGTATAAAGGTAGCCCCTGTAGCTCAGCTGGATAGAGCAGTTCCCTCCTAAGGAAAAGGTCAGCCGTTCGAATCGGCTCAGGGGCACCAAAAAAATCACAATACTCCACTCCCCACAATAATTCTATAAACATAAGACAATATATCAAAAAAACATAAAACACACAATGAATTTACAACGGACCTCCAAGATGCTTTAAAGCATCCTGGAGGTCTCCTTTATCAATCTTAAAAAGGTGGTTGAATAATGTTGTTGTGTGAACATCCCTGCTCGCACAACATTAATTTTT